>JAQCNM010000076.1 GCA_028275025.1 Halovenus sp. | reverse complement strand
ACTGGGGGCGAGCGGCGCACGCCTGCCCGTGACACTCGTCCACGAGATGAACCACCGCGACGCCGACCTGGGGCTGGCGACGGAGTGTGTCGGGTTCGGACAGGGGGCCGCGATGGAGTTCCACCTGCCCTGAGACTCTCTGCTCGTGGTCACGGTCGTCGAAACGAGAGAGGTCGAGAGCGTGAACACGCCGACGACAGCACCGACTCTCTCGCCGCCGACACACACCGACAACAGCACTGACTCTCTCGTCGCCGACACACACCGACAACAGCACTGCGGGTGTCCCGACGCGTATCTCTCCGCGTAGACACGCCACACGGCCCGGCTGACACACCGTTCGGTGTTCCGGAACCGGACGTTCGGCCAACTCGAACCGATTATGCTATATTGGGGCCTACTCATAATAGGCCTATGAGACTAGTCGAGCGTGGCTACGGGAGCCCACGCGTCGCGATTGTCGGGGGCATACACGGCGACGAGCCTGCCGGCAAGGAGGTCGTCGAACGGCTGATTCACACACTCGAGATAGAGAACGAGGGGACAGTCCAACTGTTGGTCGCAAACGAGCGCGCTCTCACGATCGGCGAGCGGTACACGGAGACAGACCTGAACCGCGCGTTCCCGGGTGACCCGGACAGCGACCGCTACGAGGACGTTCTGGCGACGCGGGTGTGTTCGATTCTGGAGGGAGCAGACGCGGTGCTCGCACTCCACACCTCACACAGCGCACCGCCCCCGTTTGCGATCTACAGTACGTTGACAGACTCGGTCCAGCGCACCGTGACCGGGCTCCCGGTCGACTACGTCGTCAACTCGGGCGAACTCCGGGGAACGACACTGGACTCGGTTGTTCCACACACCGTGTCGGTCGAACTCGGCCGCCAGTGGAGTGAGGACGCGATCGCGTTTGGCCACGACGCGAGTCTGGCGTTTCTCCGTGCCCACGGACTGGTGAGCGACAGAGCACCTAGATTCACCGAGACGAAGGTGGTCCGGGGCTACGAGGAGGTGCCGAAGGGCGGCGGTGAGCCGACGGTCAACTACGCCAACTTCGAGGAGATTCCTGTCGGGTCGGTGTTCGCCAGCGACGACGTGTACACACACCGCGTCGAGGAGGAAGGGGTGGTTCCGATCCTCGCGAGCGAGCGCGGCTACGAGGACATCTTCGGTATCTACGGCCGGCTCGAACAGACACTTTTCCCACCGGAGGAGGTCTGACCTGCTGGGCGAGGTCGACCGTGTAAAACCGGGACACGCACACGGAATATTTTAGCCCGACGGACCACAATCATGGATAGATGGAGCGCGGTGACCCGGAGCAGTTCGACCGACTGGGAACACTCGGCGTCGAGGAGGAGTTCTTTCTCGTCGACGACGACGGCCGTCCGACCGCCGGAATCGACGACCTCGTGTACGGGTCGGAGCCGCCGGCACCGCTCGACGGCCGACTCGACCACGAGCTGTTCAGGTGCATCATCGAGACACAGACCCCTCTCATCGAGGCGCCCGGCAGTGCCCGCGAGACGGTGCTCGGGGTTCGCCGTGCGCTGGTCGAGCACGCGGCGGCTCACGGTTACGAGGTGGCGGCGGCGGGACTCCATCCCGTCGCGCGGTGGCGCGAACTCGAACACACCCAGAAACCCCGGTACCGGTCACAGCTCGACCGCCTCCGGTACCCACAGCAGCGCAACACGACCGCCGGACTGCACGTCCACGTCGGTGTCGACGACCCCGACAAGGCGGTCTGGGTGGCCAACGAACTGCGCTGGCACAGCTCGCTTTTGCTCGCACTGACGGCCAACTCGCCGTACTGGAACGGGTTCGACACGGGGCTGGCGTCGGCTCGTGCGAAGATCTTCGAGGCGCTCCCGAACACGGGGTTACCGACCGCCTTCGACTCGTACGAGGCGTTCGAGCGGTTCGAGACGACGATGCTCGAAACCGACGCTATCCGTGACCGGGGGGAGCTCTGGTACGACGTGCGCCCCCACTCCGGGCACGGCACTGTCGAGGTTCGGGCCCCGGACGCACAGGCCGACCCCGAGCGTGTGCTCGCCGTCGTCGAGTACGTCCACGCGCTCGTTTGTGACCTCTGTGCACGCTACGAGGACGGCGAACCCGGGAGTGAGTACCGCCGCGAACTCCTCGACGAGAACAAGTGGCGTGCGCTCCGGGCCGGCCACGACGCCTCCCTGTTCGGCCGGGATTTCGCGGAGACGTATCCGCTCGCGGAACTGGTCGAACACGAGACCGACCGTCTCGGTGTCTCCGGGCTGTGGACCCTGCTCGACAGGGAGAGTGGGGCGGACCGCCAGCGTCGTCTCCGGCGTGAACGCGGCGTCGACGCACTCTGTCAGGACCTGCTGCTCGGAGGGTGAGTGTCGTACGAACGAGAGTTGACGGACGAACTGGGTGCCACACCACTACGCCGTCTGTTGGAGCCCAACCCTACTGTAATTCTCTGTGATTGTGTGTACAAATACCATTTGCTCCCTATCCTTTTCAATAATAATAATCGGACCCCTCCTGAGCACAGACCACACCACCGCGGGGGGGTTGCCTGCCGCCGGGCACCCACCACCGTTATGTCTGCCGCGAGCCGACAGACGGTGTGAAACACCTCCCGAAACACCTCCAGCCCCGGTGGCGGTATCTGGTGGTGGCAGCGGAGACCTGGCCGTCGGTGCAGTTGGCCCGGAAACCGTTCCAGCGGGCGCTGTGGTACAGCGCACAGAACCTCCTCGGTGACTCCGGGAGCGCGGCGCTCGACCTGTCGGTGTTGCGGTTCCGGAGTGACCCCGGTGTCGCCGAGGCGGTCCTCCGCACGCACCGCGGTGAGGTCGACCGTGCCCGGGCAGTGGTGGCCTGTGTCGATCGGGTCGACGACGACCCGGTTGGACTGTGTGTCCGTGGCGTCAGCGGGACAATCCGTGCCTGTGAGGAAAAGTATATGGGTCGGCGACGGGTAGGTACAGAGGAGAGAGACGTCGTGTTCGAGGAGACCGAGCGACCCGCAGTCGTCCGCGGCGACCGCGTGGACGTCCGGGTCGAGCACGGGTTCGTTGGCGCGACGGCGCTCGAAACAGAGTAACTATGCAGGGTCAGAATCAACAGCAGGCCTACGACCGCGGGATAACCATCTTCTCCCCGGACGGACGCCTCTACCAGGTCGAGTACGCCCGCGAGGCGGTCAAACGTGGGACAGCAAGTATCGGTGTTCGAACAGAGGACGGTGTCGTTATCGTCGTAGACAAGCGCATCCGGTCGCCGCTGATGGAGCGTGACAGCGTCGAGAAGATTCACAAGGCCGACGACCACGTCGGTATCGCGAGCGCCGGACACGTCGCCGACGCCCGCCAACTCATCGACTTTGCCCGTCAGCGGGCACAGGTGAACCAGCTCCGCTACGGCGAGCCGATCGCCGTCGAGACGCTCACGAAGGAGGTGACCGACTACATCCAGCAGTACACGCAGGTCGGCGGCGCACGCCCGTTCGGCGTGGCACTCATTATCGCCGGTATCGCGGACGGCGAGCCCCGCCTCTACGAGACCGACCCCTCCGGCACCCCCTACGAGTGGCAGGCGCTCGCCATCGGGGCCGACCGCGGTGACCTCCGCCAGTACCTCGAGGAGAACTACCGGGAGTCGCTGGACCTCGACGGCGGTGTCGGACTCGCACTGGAGGCACTCGCCTCGGTCAAGGAAGGTGGGCTCGAGCCACAGGGGATCGGTGTCGCCACCATCGACGTAGAGTCCGAGCAGTTCCGCGAGCTCTCCGAGGACGAGCGGCTGTCCTACATCGAGGAGTTCGAACTGCTCGACGAGGACGCGTAGCGACAGTTTCTGCCGGCTATGCCTGCGATGCGGTTCGGGAAGCCCCGTCGTTTACCACGGGGAGACGGTCACGCGGTCGCTCCGCCGTTTCCGATTCGACTGACAGTAGCGCCTCTCATCCCCGCTCGAACAGCCTAACTACCCCTATCTCGCTGGTGACGACCGGGCGAAGCTCTGGACCGTTACAGAATCTCAAGCAAAAACCCGGGATTCAGGCCGTGGAGGAGGTCACAGCTCCGTGGTCCGGTACGGAGAGTCGAACCCGTTTCTGCCGGGCAAGTTCAGCTTCGCGAGAATCTGAGTAGTCCCGGCTGGATTCGAACCAGCGTCGCGAGCCGTTTCCCGGAACGAGTACATCTCGGCTCCGTCCAGAAGCTCGCAGGATTGGCCACTACCCTACGGGACTACAGTCAGCATTACCGCACGGATGTACTTATGCGTGTCGTAATCCGCCCGCCCGTGGCCGGTTGTGGCCCGGCGAGCCGGCACAGACAGCTCCCGGGGGCTCGCCACAGTCTGGGGAGTCGACCCGACGAGGGCCACCCACTGTGGGCGGCCGTCTCCGTGCAGGTTTATACCGCCGGCCGACAAAACTCGGAGTATGGAGATACGCGAGGCACACGTGCGGGACCGCCCGGCGATCAGAGATGTCGCCCGGCGGTCGCTGGAGGCATCGTACTCGCTCGGCCCACGGGCTATCACCGGGGCTATCGAGGAGTGGTACGGCGAGAGTCGCCTGCGGGAGAGCTTCTCCGACGACAACAGGCTGTTGCTGGTGGCCGACGACGACGGCCAGGTCGTGGCCTTCTCCGAGAGTGTGGTCACGAGTGAGCAAACAGCACAGCTCCTGTGGCTGCACGTCGACCCGGACTACCGGGGGGCCGGCTACGGCGAACGGCTGTTCGACGCCACACGGCACCGCCTGACAGAGCGCGATATCGACAGTATCCAGGGGCGTGTGCTCGCCGACAACCAGTCGGGCAACGCCTTCTACGAGGCACAGGGGCTCTCGAAGGTCGGCGAGGAGGAGGTCGACATCGACGGAACGAGATACATCGAGCACGTGTACGCCGACATCGACGAGAACAGCACCGACCCGCTCGAGGTCGACGGTGACACTGTCTACGTGGCCCACGACACCACCGAGAACGGGTCTCTCGCCCCGTTTCGGGTGGTGTACACGGAGCCCGACCGCGAGGAGATATACGGGTACTGGTGCTCACGGTGTGAGGACCTCGCCAACGCGATGGACGCGATGGGTCGCATCCGGTGTGACGGCTGTGGCAACGCCCGGAAACCGACCCGCTGGGACTCAGCGTACCTCTGACACCCGCGAGCCGACCCTCACTCCGCGCCGGCCGGTTCGCCGGGAAACACGCTCTTTCGTACTAGCCACAGCACGACAGCCACCCCGGCGAGCCCAGCCCCGGCCGCGAGCAGCGGTGTCTCCGGAAACCGCTGGAGAACACCGACCCCGAGGGCAGCCCCTGCGAGAACGGCCCCGGCGACACCGACCGATCGCTGCTGGCGGCGCAACGCCGCCGACTGCGGGGTCGGCTCGGCTGTCTCGACCCCTGTCTCGTCCGTGGTCTCGCCTCCGCCGACCGGTGTCTCACCCTCGCCCGTTCCCGGTGCAGTCTCGCGCTCTGCACCCGTCTCGTCCGGACTGTTGTTGCCCTCGGACTCACCCATACAGACGTGACGTGACCCGACAGCTTATGAACTGTGCTTTCGGGGGGAACGACTCCGAACAGCCCCGATACGTCGGTGCCGTCGAGAACGTCGATCGGTCGGTCCCGGAGTCTGTACGGTGGTCACCGCGAGGAGTTGTCCCCGAGCGTGTCTGCACGGGTTTCGGCGTCGTCGGGGTCGTTGACCGGGCTCTCGGGGTGGTAGTCGGTGTCGTACTCGCCGGGTCGGCCGTCGACGCGGTCGGGGTTGATCCGCCCGCCGAGCAGCATGAAGTCGAGGATGGTCAGACGAAGCATCGCCTCCACGACCGGTACGGCGCGGGGCATCAACACCGGGTCGTGACGGCCGACGACAGTTATCTCCTTTCTCTCCTCGGTCTCCCAGTCGACCGTCTCCTGTGTCTTCGGGATGCTGGTGGGTGCGTGCCAGGTCGCCTCACCGTAGATCGGCTGGCCGGTCGTGATTCCACCCTGCAGACCGCCGTGGTCGTTTCCGGCCGGGACGGGGTCTCCCGTCTCGGCGACGGTCTCGGACTCCCCGTCGGCGACGGTCCAGTCCTCGTTGCGTTCGCTCCCGCGCAGTTCACGGGCCGCCCGTCCCGTCCCGAACTGGAACCCGGTCGTCGCCGGGATGGAGAGAATCGCCTGGCCGAGGCGGGCGGGAAACGAGTCGAACCGGGGTGCCCCGAGTCCGCGAGGGACCCCACGACACTCGAAGGAGACCGACCCGCCGATGGAGTCGCCCTCGCGCTGGTACTCGTCGATGGCCTCGCGCATCCGCTCGGCGGTCTCGGGGTGGGCACACCGTACGTCGTTTTCTTCTGTGTGTTCGAGCATCTCCTCGAAGGTCACCTCGGGTGCCCGGATGTCTCCGACCTGGCTGACGTGTGCCTTTACCCGGATATCGTACTCGCTGGCCGCCAGGACGCGCTTCGCGACCGCACCGGCGGCCACCCAGTTGACCGTCTCCCGCGCCGAGGAGCGACCGCCACCACCCCAGTTTCGGGTGCCAAACTTCGCCGAGTAGGTGAAATCGCCGTGTGAGGGACGGGGTGCGGTCACGAACGGCTCGTACTTTCCGGACCGGGCGTCCTTGTTCTGGATGACCATCCCGATCGGCGTCCCCGTCGTGTAGCCGTCCTGTGTCCCGGAGTTTATCGATACGTTGTCGGGTTCACCCCGTGAGGTGGTTATCATCGACTGGCCCGGCTTACGCCGGTCGAGCTCTGCCTGGATGTCCTCGGCCGAGAGTTTGACCCCGGCGGGACACCCGGAGACTGTACAGCCCATCGCCTCGCCGTGTGACTCGCCGAAACTCACGAGTTGGAACAGTCGACCGAACCGATTTCCGTTCATTGTGTGTTGGTTGTCTTGCGAACAGTTAACTGTTCGCAGACACCCCCGAGCACGGTCGCGCAGTGCTCTGATTACACCGTCTCTGGACACACAGTCGGGTGTACAGTCACCCCTCTTTCGGGGTCGACCGACCCCGGACTCAGAGAGACTGGACGAACACGAGGGCGTCCTCGTTGTTCGCGTAGTAGCCCGAGAGGCGGCGCCGGTAGGTGAACCCGTGGCGGCGGTAGAGTTCGATCGCCCCGTCGTTGCCCGCACGCACCTCCAGTTTTGCCTGGACGACACGGTCCTCGAGCACACCGAGTGCTCGTGAGAGCAAGTTGGAGGCGATACCCTCCCGCCGCCGTGCCCGACTGACCGCGAGGTCTTTGACGTGACAGACCGGGTAGCCGTTTCCCGTGACCGTGTCGGCGACGATGTAGCCGACGCCCCCGTCGTCGTCGGCGACGAGAAAGCCCGGTTGCCCGAGATACCGCTCGAAGGCCGCGACCGGCCACGGCTGTGGGAACACCGACTGCTCGATACTGTAGATCGCCGGCAGGTCGCCGCGCTCGGCCTGCCGCACCTGGACGCCCGAGGATGGCGGGGCCGCGGTTGTCACGTTCCTTTCTACGCACTCCGCACACAAAGTGGTTGTCGGGCGACGGGCTCCGGGCCGCGCACACGACACCGTCGGCCGGTGGTCGCACAACCACTATACGGGTCGCCCGCCTATCTGCCCGACATGACGCAGTTACTTCACACGGGTGACACCCATATCGGGTACCGGCAGTACCACTCGCCGGTCCGGCGGGAGGACTTTCTCGCGGCGTTCCAGCAGGTCGCCACAGACGCCATCGAGGCCGACGTGGACGCGGTTGTTCACGCGGGTGATCTGTTCGACGACCGCCAGCCGGCATTGACTGACGTGATGGGTGCGCTGTCGGTGCTGCGGACACTCGCCGACGCGGGGGTTCCGTTCTACGGTGTCGTCGGCAACCACGAGTCGAAGCGAAACAGCCAGTGGCTCGACCTGTTCGAGCGACTGGGGGTGGCGACCCGGCTCGGCTCGGAGCCCGTGCTGGTCGGTGACACCGCGGTGTACGGGCTGGACTTCGTCCCGCGGTCACAGCGTGAACGGCTCTCCTACGAGTTCGACGCGCCGCCGCCGGCGGCCGAGCACGCCGTGTTGGTTTCCCACGGCCTGTTCGAGCCGTTCGACCACGGGGACTGGGACAGTCGCCGGCTCGTCAGCGAGTCGCCGGTGGCGTTCGAGGCCCTCCTGCTCGGTGACGACCACACCCCGCAGACGAGACGGCTCGAGGAGTCCGGAGTCTGGTTGACCTACTGTGGGTCGACCGAGCGGGCGAGTGCGAGCGAGCGCGACGACCGCGGCTACAATCTCGTGACCGTCGGCGACGAGATCGACATCCGCCGGCGCGGGCTCGACACCCGCGAGTTCGTGTTCGTCGACGTCGAACTCGCGCCGGGCGAGGGGACCGGCCGCGCGCTCGACCGGCTCCGCGAGTACGATCTCGACGACGCGGTGGTGATCGTCACGGTCACCGGTGACGGCGAGCGGGTGACACCCGCCGAGATCGAGACCGAGGCAACCGACCGAGGGGCGCTCGTCGCGCGTGTCAACGACCGCCGTGACCGCGAGGAGGAGGCCGGTGTCGACGTCTCCTTTGCCAGCCCCGACCGGGCCGTCGAGCGCCGGATACGTGACCTCGGGCTGAGCCCCGCGGCACAGCGTCTCGACGAGACGGTCCGCACCGACGACGTCGCGGCCTCGAACGTCGCCGACACGGTCGAAGAGCGGGTTCGTGACATCGCCGACGACCCCGACCCCGACCTGTTCGAACCAGCGCCCGATACCACAGGCGAGACCGACGAGGTGACGACCGAGGCAGGGGAAACCGTAGCTCCGGAGACGGGCGAGGATGGCGAGACGGTGGTAGCCGGCGACGGGGCGACAGAGCCCGACGCACCCGACAGCGAAACGGGAACAACGGACGAGGCCACCAACGGGACAACACCACCAGACGGTGCTGCCGGCGAGACGGGAGCCCCGTCCGGCGGCCGGCCGGGAACGGACGGACGGCCCGGGGCCGACGAGCAGTCGGGTGGTGACAGCAAAACAGCGTCCGGGGAGAGCGGCGACGAACCGGACGAGAAACAGCCAGACGACTCGCAGGTCACGATCGGTGACTTCTCGTGAGGTTCGAACGCATCCGGCTGCAGAACTTCAAGTGCTACGGCGAGGTGGACCTGCGGCTCTCGACGGGCGTGACAGTCATCCACGGCCCGAACGGGAGCGGCAAGTCGACACTGCTCGAGGCGTCGTTTTTTGCACTGTACGGTGCCTCCGCGCTGTCGACCACGCTCGACGAGGTGGTGACAATCGGCGAGGCGGAGATGGCCGTCGAGCTGTGGTTCACACACGCCGGGGAGTCGTTCCACATCGAGCGAGAGGTCCGCCGGCGCGGTGAGAACGCCCGAACGACGACCTGCGTGCTGGAGACACCAGAGGGAACGGTCGACGGCGCGGTCGACGTTCGCGAGCGGGTCGCGACGCTGCTCCGGATGGACACCGAGGCGTTCGTCAACTGCGCGTACGTCCGTCAGGGGGAGGTCAACAAGCTGATAAACGCGTCGCCGACCGAGCGCCAGGACATGCTGGACGAACTGCTCCAACTCGGCCGACTGGAGACATACCGGGAGCGTGCGAGCGACGCCCGGGTCGGTGTCAAGCGCGTGCTCGACGACAAGCAGGGGGCACTCTCCGAACTCGACGAGCAGATCACACAGAAAGAAAAAAAGAACCTCCACGACCGGCGCACAGACTGCAAGGCGTCGCTGGCCGAGGTGCGCGAGAAACAGGAGCGGTTCGAACAGAACCGCGAGCAGGCCCGCGAGACACTCGACCGGGCAGAGGAGATTCTCGACGCCTACGAGGAGACGCGCGAACAGCTCGACCGGCTGGAGTCGTCTGTCACCGACCTGCGCGAGCGCATCCGGGAGACCGAGCGCGAGCGCGAGGCGCTCGCCGACAGTATCGAGAGCTGTCGGGAGTCGATTGCCGTGGCGCGTGACCGGCGTGACAGTCTGCTCGACGCCGTCGACATCGACGGTCCCGACGACCCCACACCGGCGGCGCTCGCCGGAACAGTCGACTCGGCGCTCGACACTGTCCGGTCGGAGATAGAGTCGTTGACAGCGGAGATACGCGAGCTGAGTGTCGAGAAACAGGAACACGACGGCGAGCGCGAGCGTCTGCTCGACCGGGCCGAGGAGCTCGAGACCGACGCCGCGGAGAAACGCGCCGAGGCCGACGAGCTCGAAACGGAGGTGGCGACGACCCGGGAGCGACTGGCCGAGAAGCGCGAGGAGCTGACCGCGATGACAGAGCGGCTCACCGCGGCGCGCGAGGCGTTTGCCGACGCGCCGGTAGCCCTCGGCGAGGCAGCCAACCACCGGGAGTCGGTGGCAGAGCGGCTCACGACCCTACGGGAGCAACGCGGCGAGGTCGAGGCGGACCTGTCGAACGCCCGGGACCGGGTTGCCGAGGCAGAGCGACTGCGCGAGGCCGGAAACTGTCCCGAGTGTGGACAGCCCGTCGAGGCGTCACCACACGTCGCGGCGCTGGCAGAGCGCCGGGCCCGCGTCGACGAGCTCGAGGACAGGCTCGCCGAGCTAGACGAGCAGGTCGCCTCCGCCGAGGCGGAACTCGACCGGGCAGAGACACTGCTCGAGCGCGAGGAGACCGCCCGACGGCTCGAACGCGAGCGCGAGCGTCTGTCGGAACTGCTCGACGAGCGGGCCTCGACGGCCGACGAGCGGGCCGAGCGTGTCGACGAACTCCGTGCGACGGCCGAGGAGCTGGTCGCCGAGGCCGAGACGAACCGCGAGGAGGCCGACGAGGCCGCGACACGCGCCGAGGACTGCCGCGAGGCCATCGCCACACACAATCAGGAGAAGCGTGCACTCGCCGAGCGCCGTGACGACCTGGAGACACTCGCCGAGACGCTCGACAGGCTCACAGACCTGCTGGACCGTCGCGAGCGGCTGCGCGAGCAGCGCGCGGAAAAAAAGGAGCGAAACGACGAGCGCCGCGAGCGGCTGGCCGAGAAACGCGACCGTCGTGACGAGCTCCGGGGGTCGGTCGACGAGGACCGCGTCGAGCAGGCCCGAACGAAACGCGACGAGGCGGGCGACTACCTGTCGGAGGTAACCGACAAGCTCGAGACGCTGTCCGGGCGGCGTGACTCGTTGCAGGCGAAACTCGGTGCCGTCGAGAACGAGCTCGCGGAGCTCGAGACACTCCGCGAGCGCCGTGACACACTCGCCGAAACCGTCGAACAGCTGACCTCACTGTACGACGAGGCCGAGCAACTCGAAGGGCTGTACGGCGAGCTCCGCGCGGAGCTCCGCCGGCAGAACGTCGAGACACTCGAGCAGATGCTCAACGAGACGTTCGACCTGGTGTACCAGAACGACAGCTACGCCAGACTCGAACTCGACGGGGACTACCGGCTCCAGGTCGTCCAGAAGAACGGTGAACAGCTCGACCCACGACAGCTCTCCGGCGGCGAGCGGGCGCTTTTCAACCTGAGTCTGCGGTGTGCGATCTACCGACTGCTGGCCGAGGGGATCGAGGGAACGGCACCGATGCCGCCGCTGATTCTCGACGAGCCGACGGTGTTTCTCGACGCCGGGCACGTCTCACAGCTACTCGAACTGATCCAGGCGATGTACGACCTGGGTGTCGACCAGATACTGGTGGTCAGCCACGACGAGGCGCTGCTCGGCGCGGCCGACGACCTCGTCACCGTCCGCACGGACAGCACCACGAACCGGTCGACCGTCGAGCGCGGCTCCGGGCGGGCACTCTCGGCCGACGACTGAGTACCGGCTCCCACCGGGCTCGCCGTATCGAGGGGTCGGCGCTGTCGGGCGTTCAGCGCTGCTCGTCGATCGCGCCGAACAGCTCCGAGAGCTCCGGTCGGTCCCAGGTCGAGGAGCCCTCGTGGCTGTAGACCACCGTGGGCTCGTCACGGCAGTCGAGCAACACCGCCTTCGGCATTCGGCCGAGAAAGTCACTGAGTGCGCCGAGTACGCCGAATCGGACCGGCTGGTCGAACGCCTCGCTGACACGTTTGTCGGGGTCTGCACACAGCGGATACGGCAGGTCGTACTCCGTCTGCCAGCCCCGGAGTCGCTCGGCTGGCTCCGGCACCACCGAGACCACCTCGGTGTTGCGGTCGGTGAACTCCCCGTAGTGGGCGGCCATCGCCTGCACCTGACTCCGGCAGTTCGTGCAGTGGTAGTCCCGTTGGAACAACAACAGGACAAAGTCGTGGTCTGCTCCGACCCGGTCAAGCGAGAGCGGGTCCGGACCGGTACCGACGTTCTGCAACTCGAACTGACTCGTCTCACTCATGCCCAGGTTACGGGGTCGAGCGACAAAACACCCCCGGGGTCGAGCGGCAGACCCGTTCGACCAACTGACACACTCTGTGCGGTCTCCGGACCGACGACCCCGGTTGGTACCGTCTGATTCCCGGGCGCAGGTCTCCGGACAGGTTCGACCGGGACACCCCACAGGTCCCTCGTCGAAACCGGTGAATGTTTCCTGAACCAATCGATAAGTATATATTACTATTGTTCCATGAGACTGTATGCCAGACTCAGAGAGCAGGCGCGACTTCCTGAAGTACGCAGGGACCGCGGCCGCCGCGGTGACGACGGTCAGCGTGGCTGGCTGTGTCGGCTCCGACGACGACGGCGGTGGTTCGACGCTCGAAAGTGTCACAGTCACCCAGGGTGCCTTTCCGGACAACCTTGACCCGGTGAAAGACAACTCGACGCCGACGTACAACGTCATCGACCAGGCCTACGAGCCGTTTCTCTACCGCGAGGAGGAGACTGGCGAGCCGATCGCCCGCGTGATGGACGAGTTCGAGCGGATCGACGACAGCACGGTGGAACTGGAGCTGCGTGACGGTGTCACCTTCCACAACGGTGACGACTGCACCACCGAGGATATCGCGTTCAGCATCAACCGGGCGAACAACCCCGACGTCAGCGAGGTGGCCGCGGTCATCGGTGCCATCGACCAGGCGACGGCTGTCGACGACACGACAGTCGAGATAAGCCTGAACGCCGCGGTGCCGACTATCTTCCGCAATCTCGGTGCCTTTGGACGGGTCACCCAGCAGAGCTTCATCGAGGACGACAGCATCGACGCCACGACGAACATACGAGGCACCGGGCCGTACCAGCTCAACGACAACGAGGAGGGCACGTTTGTCGAGTACGAGATCTACGAGGACTACTGGGGTGACCAGCCCGACATCCAGACCGTGCGGTTCGACGGTCGTTCCGAGCCCGGCGCTCGTGTCGACGCGCTGGAGGCCGGCGAGTCGGACGTGATAAGCGCCGTGCCGCCGACGGAGATGTCCGGTCTCCGCGACGCGGACGGGTTGCTCGCGGAGTCGGTCCCGAGCATCCGGAGCATCTTCCTGGTGATGAACGATATAAAGGAGCCGTTCACCAACCTCCAGTTCCGGCGGGCGATGAACTACGCCGTCGACGTGCAGGCCATCATCGACAACGTGCTCGAGGGGTTCGGCAATCAGACGGCACAGCCGACCCTCGAGGGACAGCAAGGTCACAACCCCGATATCGAGCCGTACCCGTTCGACCCGGACCAGGCCGAGACGCTGGTCGAGGAGAGCGGGTTCGCCGGCGCGGAGATCACGGTCGACGTCCCGGTGGGGCGGTACGTCGGTGGTGTCAACGTCGCGGAGACCGCGGCCGGCCAGATCGACAACCTCTCGAACGTCTCCTGTTCGGCCAGCCGCCGGGACTTCGGTACGCTGGTCGGCGAGATATTCGCCCCCGAACAGAACGCCGCACCGGCGTTCTACCTCATCGGGTGGGGTGTGCCGACGCTCGACGCCGACTACGCGATGCGTGACTGGTTCGGGCCGGACGCGAACTCGAAGATGGCAAACGACGAGGAGATCGAGAACCTGCTCGAGGAGGCGAGCAACACGACCAACAGCGAGGACCGCATCAACCTACTCCAGCAGGCGAACGCGCGTGCCCACGACCAGGCCTACCGGGTGTTCCTCCACCAGCAGTTCAGCCTCTACGGCGTCGACGACAGAATCTCCTGGGACCCTCGTTCCGACGAGGATATTCTCGTCGAGGAGATGTCCGGGGCGGAGTGACGACCCCGACCGCAGAACTGTAATCGCACGACACACAACCACACACTGTCTCAGATGCAATACGGACGCTTCCTGCTGCGGCGCGTGTTCCATAGCCTGTTCGTTATCTGGGGGGCCGCGACGGTTGTCTTCCTGTTGCGGTTCATCACGCCCGGTGACCCGGTTACCGCGCTCGCACCGCCGGACGCCGGTGACGAGGTCCGAGCGGCACTCGAACGACGACTCGGACTGGACGACCCGATTCACGTCCAGTACTTCGAGTACATCACCGACCTGATGGTCGGTGACTTTGGCAACTCGATGGAGGTTCTGGACCGGTCGGTGCTGGACTGGATCTTCTGGACCCGGTTTCTGCGCAGTCTCGAACTGGCCATCTCGGCAACCATCCTCGCTATCGTGATTGCTATTCCGCTGGGGGTGGTCAGCGCCCGTCGCCGGCACACGCCGGCCGACTACAGCGCGACGCTGTTCTCCCTCGGCGGTATCTCGACGCCGAACTTCTGGCTGGGACTGATGCTCATCCTGTTGATTGCGGTGCCGGTCGGGTTCATCCCGACCGGGACCCCCGGGCCGTTGCTCCACGAGGCCGTTGGTGACCTGTTCGCCGGGGACCCGGGCACCCTCGGGGACTGGCTCCGGTTCATGTTTCTGCCGGCGCTCACACTCGGGACCTACTTCACAGCCCTCATCACGCGGCTGACCAGGAGTGGAATGCTGGAGGAGATCGGCAAGGCCTACGTCAAGGCCTGCCGCGCAAAGGGACTCCCCGAGACACTCACCATGTACCGCCACGTCCTTCGGAACACGCTCATCCCCATCGTGACCATCCTCGGACTCCAGCTGGGGACACTCATCGGTGGGGCCATCATCACCGAAACGGTGTTCGAGTGGAACGGGCTCGGACAGTTGCTCATCGAGCGTATCAACGCACGCGACTGGACGATGATACAGGGTATCGTCATCATCATCGCGATCGGTTTCGTCACAATCAACACCGTCGTCGACCTGCTGTACGCGTACCTGGACCCGCGGGTGATGGAGGAATGAGCGGCGACCCTTGGACCGCGGTCGCGGTCACGGAGTAACAATGAACACAGAGAGAACCAACAGATGATATCCGACCGTGTAAAGTCGAGCCTCAAACGGGAGTTCTACCAGAGCAGAGCGGCACAGGTCGGGGTGGTGTTGATAGCAATCATCCTCTTTACCGCGGTGTTCGCGCCGATGCTCACCCCGCACGACCCGACCACCCAGCGCGTCGGCACCGGTAACGGTTCGGCGTTGACCGACCTGCCACCGCTCAGCCCGATTCCCGGCCACGAGTTCGTCGGAACCAGAGACCAGACGATGGTGAACCAGACGACCGGCGAGTTCGTGAACGTCCAACAGGAGGTGCCAGCGAACGCGAGTCACCCGCTGGGCACGAACGAGCGGGGGCAGGACATCCTCTCGCGGATCATCTACGGGGCGCGGGTCTCGATGCTCGTTGGGTTGCTCGGGACGGCGCTTGCGACCCTGCTCGGTGTCCCGTACGGCCTGGTCGCCGGTTACTTCGGCGGCCGACTCGACGACACGCTGATGCGTGCGGCCGACGTGATGCTCGCCTTTCCGTCACTCGTGCTGGCGATCGCGCTCATCGGCGTGTTCCGTGACACGAGCTTTCACACGGCGGAACTCCCGGACCCGTTTGTCGCCGCGGCACAGGGGGACCTCGTCCCGAACATCCTGATACCGCGTGCCGAACACGTCGCGTCGATGCCCGAGACGACCACGTTCCCGGTGACAGTGACGCTGGTCGTGGCGCTGGTCAACTGGGTGTGGTTCGCCCGCATCACCCGGGGTGAGGCGCTCAGCATCCGCGCAGAGGAGTACGTCACCGCCGCCCGGAGTCTCGGGGCCAGCGACGTTACAATCCTCCGCCAGCACATCCTGCCCAACGCCATCACGCCCATCATCGTGCTGGCGACGATTCAGGTCGCGTTCATCATCCTGCTGGAGGCCTCGCTGTCCTTTCTGGGCTTTTCCGGGACCAACCTCACCTGGGGGGCGGACATCCAGCAGGGCCGTGACGGCCTGAGCAGCGGCAAGTGGTGGGTCTCGACGATGCCCGGGCTGGCTATCATCGCCGCCGTCGTCGGCGTGAACCTGCTCGGTGACTGGCTCAGGGACGCGCTGGACCCCGGTATCCAGGGCGAGAGCGGGGGTATCTGAGATGGGTGAACCGATACTCCGGGTCGAGGATCTCACGACCCGGTTTTTCACCGAGGAGGGCCAGATAAACGCCGTCGAGGGGGTCTCCTTCGACGTCGAACCCGGCGAGGTGTTCGGTATCGTCGGTGAGTCCGGGTCGGGCAAGTCCGTCACCGCCCTCTCGCTGGTCGACCTCGTGGAGTCGCCGGGGCGTATCACCAACGGGTCGGTGTGGTTCCGCGAACCGGCGCTCGCGGCGCGTATCCGCGAGGACGACCCCGATACCGCCGCCGCCGACGGCGAGATGGTGGACCTCCGCCGGTTGGACGACAACGAGCGACGGGCCCTGCGGGGAACGGAGTTTGCGATGATATTCCAGGACCCGATGAGCAGTTTCAACCCCTCGATCACCGTCGGCACACAGATCGCAGAGGCCGTCGAGGTGCAGCGGCGCGCGACCGCGAACCCCCGGGCGGTGCGCTCGCGCACCCAGGGGTTCGGTCTGCTGAAGTTCCTCACCACCTCGATGGTGCCCACCGTCGACTACGTCAGCGAGGAGTCCCGGGACCGGGCGGTCGAACTGCTCGACACCGTCGGTATCCCCGACCCCGCGAGCCGTGCAACGGAGTACCCACACCAGTTCTCCGGCGGAATGCTCCAGCGGGCGATGATCGCACAGGCGCTCGCAACCGAACCGTCGGTGCTGGTCGCCGACGAGCCGACAACCGCACTCGACGTCACCATCCAGGCACAGATACTGAACACGCTCGGTGACCTCCAGGCGGAGTACGGGATGACGACGGTGCTTATCACGCACAACCTGGGTGTCATCGCGCGGATGTGTGACCGCGTGGGTGTGATGTACGCCGGGGAGTTCGTCGAGCGGGGGAGTCTCGAGGACCTGTTCGAGCGCCCGAGTCACCCCTACACGGAGGGGTTACTCGGCAGCAGTCCCGCCCTCGACAACGGCGACCGACGTCTCCAGCCGATAGCGGGGAACGTGCCGAGTCTACTCGACGAGGAGATGCCCGACCGGTGTTACTTTGCCGACCGCTGTCCAAAGGCGATGTCTGAGTGTCTGGACAAGCCACCGGAGTTCGACGCCGACGGCTCCGAGGGCCACCGCGCGCGCTGTTACCTGGCACGAGACGCCTACGACCCCGGTGACGCACTTCCGGAGGGGTACTTCGATGAGTCGTGACACGCCGAGTGTCGAGACGGCCCCGACCGACCGGCACGGTGAGGCGCTCGTGTCCGTTCGTGACCTGGAGAAACACTACGACACCGGTGTCTCACTGTTAGACCGACTGCTCGGCGGCGGCTCGAACCCGGTCCGGGCGGTCGATGGGGTCAGTTTCGACATCAACCGCGGCGAGACACTGGGGCTGGTCGGTGAGTCCGGCTGTGGGAAGTCGACAGTCGGCCAGACCATCCTGCGGCTAGAGTCACCGACCGCCGGGTCGGTGTCGTTCGACGGCGACCCGCTCGCGGAACGCGGCGACCTCACCGGGTTTCGCCGCAACGCACAGATCCTGTTTCAGGACCCGTTTTCGAGTCTGGACCCGCGGATGCCCGTTGGTGAGAGTGTCCGCCAGCCACTCGAGATTCACGACTGGCCCTGGGACGGCCAGGGTAACCCGGCCGAGCGCAGACACGAACGTGTCGCGGAGCTGATAGAGCGGGTGGGGCTGTCGACCACCCAGCTCGACCGCTACCCCGGGGAGTTCTCCGGCGGCCAACTCCAGCGGATCGGGATCGCCCGTGCGCTCGCGCTCGACCCCGATTTCGTCGTGCTGGACGAGCCGACCAGCGCACTCGACGTGAGTGTCCAGGCCCAGGTTCTGAACCTGCTCGCGGACCTGCAGTCAGAGTTCGACCTCACGTACCTGTTTATCAGTCACGACCTCGGGGTCATCCGGTACATCTGTGACCGCATCGCCGTGATGTACCTCGGCGAGATCGTGGAGACGGCTCCCGCGGAACAGCTGTTCACCGACCCGAGACACCCCTACACGGAGGCACTGCTCGAGAGCGTTCCCCGGGTGGACCTGCAGGAGCGCGAGCGGGACATCGACCCGCTGGCCGGCGACGTCCCGTCGCCGCGTAACCCGCCCTCGGGCTGTCGGTTCCGCACCCGCTGCCCGGCGGTCATCCCTCCGGACGGTCTCGATATCGAGCAGGAGTCGTTCCGGGCGATAACCGACGTTCGCGACCGGATCGCCGACCGCGAGATCGCCGTCGAGACGACCCGTGACGCGCTCGCCGAGACGACCGAGGGCGAGCCCGGCGAGGAGCGCGTCGCCGCCCGTCTGTACGACCGTCTCGTCGACGTGGAGCTGCCCGAGCCCGAGCGCCGGCGTGTCCAGGAGGGGTTACAGGCTGTCGCCGCCGGCGAGTGGGACCGTGCCGCAGAGCACCTGCGCGAGCGGTACGAGTCTGTCTGTGAGACCGACCACCCGACCGGGCAGGTTTCCTGTCACCTCTTCGAACAGTAACCGCTCGGGACCACCGCTTTTTTATCCGCCCGCATCCCTGTCGGGCGTATGACAGAGCGTGAGACGCTCCCGGAGGAGGCGTCGTCGACCTGGCGGCGGTTGCTCGACGAGGCCGCGGAGTTGGCAGAGGGGTACCGCGACAGGGGCTGGACAGCGACCGTCGTCCACCCGGGAGACGTCACCCCGGTGAACACGGGTGACCGGTTCGGCCTGAGTGTGCTCGCCCCCGACAGCGAGTACGACCGCGTGCGGTCACTGGCTGACAGTCACGCGTTCGACCGGTCGCAGGTCTACCGCCGGGTCGACGACGGGGTGACGTATCTGGTGTGTGTGTTCGAGACCGCCGGTGACAACACCGCGCTGGTCGTGCCGGTGTACGTCACAGAGACCGGTCTCGACCTGCTGTCCCCCCGGGCTCGGGATGCGGGAGAGATGGAGATACACGTGCGCCCGCTTGCGTACGAGGAACGGGTGGCGCTGACCGTCGCGGACCCGGAGCCGTTTCTCACGTCGGAGGGTTGACCGCCCACGCGGCAGCCGACCGCGTCGAGGTAGCCCTGTTCGACGGCCGCGAGCGGGCGACCGCGGTGTTTTTGCGGTCCCAGCCCCCCCTATCGGTATGGACATCAGGTTCGACGGCGAGCGACTCCGGGCCGGGAGCCGTGCCCGGGAGCGGTTCTACGACTCGCGGGGGTACGGTCAGCCGCGTGAGGGGAACCTCGAACTCGCGCCGGTCGAGGCTGCCCACCTCCTGTTCCGGGGGGATATCGAGCGCGTGCTCGACAGCCGGGACGGCGAGGACCGACCACTCGGGTTCGGTGCCCTGCTCGCCTCGACGGCCGTCTCGGAGGTGTCGTTTTTCGTCTACAAGGACCTCCGTGACCGGGGGTTCTACCTCTCGCCGACCCGGGACACCGGCGAAGGGGAGACCGACACGACGGCCTCGGGCGGCGAGTTCGTCGTCTACCCGCGCGGTCGGGGACCCTGGGACGACGCGGTCGCCTACCGCGTGCGGGCGGTCAGCGAGCGCGAGGCGGTTCCCGCTCGGGCGCTCCGGGCGCTGGTCGACCGGGCCACGGCCGACGGCGCTACGGCCGTGCTGGCGGTGGTCGACGAGGAGAGCGAGGTAACGTACCTCGAACTGAGTGAACCGGCCGTCGACGGCGCGACCGACCACGACCTGCCGGCGGTCAGCGGGCGGTTGCTCTCGGACCGGGTGCTGGTGGACGACCCGCCCGAGGCGCTCTACGAGCGGGGGTTCTACGGCCAGCGACTCGACCCGGACGGCCCGTTACAGCTCTCACTGGTCGAGGCGACACAGCTCGCCGACAGCGGGCTGCTCGACCTGACCGGTGCGGGCGAGCCCGGAGCCCGGCTCCGCGAGCGCGGCCGGGCCGTCGAAGGGGAGCGGTTCGACCGGCGGCTACGGGTCTACACCGGCCTCCGCGCCGCGGGGGTCGTCCCGAAGACGGGGTTCAAGTTCGGTGCCGACTTCCGGACCTACGCCGAGGTGACCTCGGTGTCGGAGCTGGGTCACTCCGAGCGGCTGGTGCGGGTACTCACCGGCGAGCACGTCTTCGCCCCCCGGGACCTGGCACTCGATGTCCGGCTCGCACACGGCGTCCGCAAGCAGATGCTGTTTGCACTCGCCGGCGAGACACTGACCTGGCTGGCCGCCGAGCGGCTGACACCCTGACCCGGTGAAACGCTTATCAGCGACGAGCCGGTCCTGTTACCCGTGAGCGAGCGTCGGTCCGTCGAGGACATCCTCGATACGATCGGTGATGACTACGCTCGGAACATCTTGGTCGCACTGCGCGACGAGCCCCGGTCGGCAAAGGAGCTCGCGGCGGTGTGTGACATCTCGTTACCGACAGTGTACCGCCGGCTCGAACTGCTCGAGGAACACGACCTCGTGACCAGTACCACCCGCGTCGACGACAGCGGCAACGAGTTTCGCCGCTACGAGTGCAACTTCGAGCGGACTGTCATCTCGCTGGCCGACGACGCGTACACCGTTCGTATCTACCGCAGCGAGAACCTGCCCGGCCGGTTCTCTCGTCTCTGGGACGACCTCGGCCAGGTGGAGTGAGACGCCGTCTCAGTCGGCCGCCGGGAGCCTCACCGTGACCACGTTGCCGTTGTCACCGGTTTCGAACTGGAGGCTCCCGCCGGCTGTCCCGACACTCCACTGAGCGAGCCAGAGGCCGATACTGCTGCCGTGACAGAGCGGCTCCTCGGTACCGGATTCGAGTGTCGCCAGCTTCATCTCGGGGATTGCCGGCCCGTCGTCTGCGATTCGGAGGCAGACAGACGGGCCGACCCGTTCGGCGGTGACCCGGACCCGTGGCTCCGTCTCGTTGCTGTGGACGATGTCGTTCTCGACGAGACTCTCGACCGGTCACGTTCCGAAACGAGAGAACGTCGCCGATCTGTCTGTCGGAGCTGTCACGCAGTGTGACGTGTTGCAGATCGTAACTCTCCTCGCGACCGCCGACCGTCGCGGAGACCGTTCGGCCGTCGAGGTCGGCGAGCCCCGTCTCGTCTCCGCCCCCGGTGTCGAAAAGCACCGACGGTGTCCGGCCAACGACCGCCGGTGTGTCGACTACCTGCCGTGCCACGGCGTTCGCATCGACGACCCGACCGTCGGTGTCGAACACGAGCAGTCCGTCACCGGTCTGCTCGAGAACGTGCCGGCGGGCGACAGGTGCCCGCACGAGCAGGTCGAAGCGAAAGAAGGCTATCCCGACGAGCCCCTCCGTGAGGACGAAACTGAACGGTGTCGGGTCGAGTCCCGAAAACGGACCCCACGAGAGCCCCAACGCGTAGGCCACGTTGACACCCATCGGGACGGTCGCCCCGGTCATCAGCAGGGCCGCCTGCGTCCGGTACACCGTCGGGTTCCGGGCGAACACGTAGAACAGCGCGCCGAGTCCGGTGAGAATCGCGGTGTACGCGTATGCAAAGTGGGCGTCCATCCCGACGCCAAACACCGGTTCGAGCGCCGGCCCGACGGTGGTGTCGGCCAGGGTCAACGACTCCCAGACGAACCCGCCGGGATTCACGAACACGAGCGCGG
>JAQCNM010000166.1 GCA_028275025.1 Halovenus sp. | reverse complement strand
ATGCCGCCTCCCCGATTTGAACGGGGGACAGCTCGATCTTCAGTCGAGTGCTCTCCCAGTCTGAGCTAAGGCGGCCCACCCCTAAACTCGGTCAGCACCCGAAAAAGGATTACGAAAGACCGCCGGACCGGTCAAGTATCAACAGTAATCGGGCGTGCGTAAGCGTTTAATTCTCGCCCGAAGTAACCGGTTTATGGCCGACTGTCCACTGGCGGAGGAGTGTCCCAGTTTCTCCGAACGCATCACGGGGATGGGCTGTCAGCACTACGGTGACAGAGGGGGTGCGGAGTGGTGTAACCACTACAACCAGCCCATCGAGGATCTCAAATCACAGCCGGTCAAGCCGGGTGAGGAGGTTGTTATCGACGTGGAGGACATCCACGAGAGCGGGGCGGGCGTCGGACGCACCGAGGACGGGTTCATCATCATGGTCGACGGCCTCCTGCCGCCGGTCCGGGCCCGTGTCGAGATTACGAAGGTCCACTCGAACCACGCCCGCGGGAGGGAAATCGAGCGTCTCTCCGAGTCCGAGGGTGACGAACTGGACGACGGAGACGGAAACGAGGAGGGCACCGACGACGACAGCACCGACAACGACCCGCGTCTGGGTAGTCGCGACAACTTCTGGGGCGGATAACCGGCCCATCGCGGCACACCTGAGCCGCTAAACCGTTTTTTCCCTGAACACACTAACCCCCCACCCTCGAGGAGCGAGCGGCGAACACCGCGAGCGAGCAGGGTAAGGAGAGTCACTCTCCCTCACCGGGTAGAGCGGCCGCGTCAGGAACGTAGGAGTAACATTTAGGAAGTAATGATACGTTTAAGACGCTCGGCTACCCTACTAGGCATATGGAAACGAGAAAGGTACAACGGCTGGGCCCGTCGACGTTGGCGATGACGTTGCCGGCCGAGTGGACCCGGGATTACGGGGTCGAGAAAGGTGACGAGGTGTCGCTGCGGCTGGACGGAAAGGGACCGCTGACGGTGCTGCCGGAGTCGATTCAGTCGGAGGACAGCGAGGCGGTCATCAGTACGAGCGGGTTGAGCGCCGACGCCATCGAGCGGGCGATCGTCGCCCAGTACGTGCTCGGTCGACGGGTCATCCACGTCGAAGCCGGCGAGGAGGAGACACTCCCGGGGACCCACATCAACGCGGTCTACAACGCAGAGACGCAGTTGATGGGGCTGGGTGTCATCGAGGAGACCCCGGACAGCATCGCCATCCGGTGTTCGGTCGACGTCGAGGACTTCTCGCTCGACAACCTACTCGAGCGTCTCGAGTCCACCGGGTCGACGATGCGCACCGAGGCGATAAGCTCACTCGCCCACCAGAACCCCGATCTCGCACAGCGGGCGCTCAACCGGGAGCGACAGGCAAACAAGATCTTCGTGTTGCTTCTCCGTCTCATCTTCACGGCCTACAAGAACCCGACGCTCGCGCGGTCGGTCGGACTGTCGGACAGCTTTCCGCTCATCGGCTACCGGTCCATCGCGAAGAACCTGGAACTGATCGCCGACAACGCCGAGGACATCGCCGAGACGGTGCTCGAGGCCGAGGGGCACGCGCTCAACATCGACCAGGCGACGATGCGACAGGTTCGCGAGTTCAGCGACCAGGTGGGCCAACTCACCGACCGAGCCGTCGAGGCTGCCGTCGAGCGCGACTACGACACCGCGACGGCGGTTCGCGAGCAGTTCGCCGAGATGGACACCCGCGAACAGGAGATACTCGCCGACCTCCCCGAACTGAGCAACGCCCAGTTGCTCGACGTGCGGGAGGTCCTAGTCAGTCTCGACCAGACTGCACAGTACGCCGTTCGAAACGCCGAGATCGCGACGAACCTCGCACTCGACGAGGAGTCGAACCACATCAGCATCCGGTAACCCCGCTCGGTTTGTTCTGTGCCGGTCACACCTGTGCCGGTCACACACCGGCCGGGGGTGACTCCTTCACTAACGTGTGGTCGGCTCACCGCCGGGGATGACTCTCCGGCAGGAGCTCCCGGTCGAGACGCTCGACTGTCTGCTCGAGAATGGGGACCATGTTCTCCGTGTCCTCGCGGTTGTACGCGATGAGTCGCTCCAGCGCGCCGTCGACGCCGCGCTCGTGTCTGCGCCACAGCCGGATTGCCTCGCGGCCGTCGACCTCGGGGAGCGCCCGGTCGATGCCCAGTCGGCTCTCGACGGTGTCTTGACCACCGCGGATGCCCGCCCGGCGACAGGTCGGAACCAGGTCGATGTGCGGGTGGTCGAGGTCGATGCCGAACGAGGATTCGAGAAACGGGATGTCGAACCGCGCGCCGTTGAACGTCACCAGCAGGGCGGCGGGTTCGAACGCCGCCGCGAGCCGCTCTCGGGTGAGGTCGTCACCCCTGACCAGCGTCTGTGTCTCGCCGTTCTGGTGGAGTGTAACTGTCGTGACCACGCTCGTGGCGGCGTCGAGTCCGGTGGTCTCGATGTCGAAAAAGCACGCACTCTCACGAAAGGACTCGTAGAGCCGCCACCGCTCCCGGGAGGGGAGCCGCTCACCGAAAAAGCCCGTGTCACCGTCGGCTCTCGCCCGTCGACCACGGTCGATGAACTGTTCGATCCGTTCGGCGCGGGTCGGCCCGATCCCCCGGCAGTCGCGGTGGAACGCCTCCCAGCGGGACACACCCTGTTCCCACAGGCGCTGTTCGGTTTGTTCCCCGACCTGTTCTGCCCCGAGAAAGGTGTTCTCGATGCGCACAGCCAGAGTCGAGAGGTCTACGAGATTAACCGTTGTGACTGCGTGGTGGTCGAGCGAGCGGCCGTCAGACGCCGTCGGCGTCCGACAGTCACGCGTCGGTCTCGCTGTCGGTTGTCGTCCGCGTGTTGGTGTCTGCTTCTGTTTCCGTGTCGTTCCCTGCGTCGGTCTCTGTGCCCTCGCTGTCGTCGGTGTCGCCGTCACTGACAGTCACCCGTGCCGGCCGGAGCAGCTTGCCGGCCATCTCGTAACCGGGTCGGTGCACATCGGCGATGGTGTCGGCCGGTTCCGCGGAGGGCACGGTCGCGAGCACCTCGTGACGGCCGGGGTCGACCGTGTCACCGACCGCCGGCTCGATCGGCTCGACGTTCTCGCGGTCGAGCTCCCGGTCGAACTGTGCCAGCGTCGACTCCACCCCGCCCCGGATGTCGGTGTCCGCGTCGGTCGAGAGCGCACGCTCCAGATTGTCCCGTACGTCGAGCAGTCGCTCCACGAGCTCCTCTGTCGCCCGCTCGCGCTCGGTCTCTAGCCGCTCTTTCTGTCGTTTCTTGTAGTTCTGGAAGTCCGCCTGCTTGCGCCGCAGCCGCGACTCGAGGTCATCTGTGCGCTCACGCTCGTCCGCGAGTTCTGTCTCGAGCTCCGTGACCGTCTCGTCGAGTGCGGCGAGGGTGTGTGCGACCGCCTCGGTGTCGCTCTCCTCGACGCGCTGTCGGAGCTCGTCACCGGGCTCCGCGGTCGGACTATCGATGTCGGTCTCCAGTGCCGCGAGCAGCCTGTCGGGCCCGTCGCCCAGTTCCGCGCTGGCGTCCTCAGAGACTCCGCCGTCAGCGTCCGACACGTCCTCTTCACGCGACTCTGTCTGTCTGTCGCCGGAGTGTTCACTCATATGCGGATACACGCTCCTGTCGCGTAAAAATCGACCGACATCAGGTTCAAGCGGGTGGCGACCGGAGGTGTGACATGCAGCCCACGAACGTCACGGCCGACGCGACGGTGTTCACCTGCAACGCGTATCTCGTAGACGGCCCGGAGCCGACACTCGTCGACGCGGGGGCGATGGAGGGTGTCGTTAGCGCCGTTCGCGAGCGGACCGACGAGCTCTCGGCGGTCGTGTTGACCCACCAGCACGGCGACCACGTCGAACAGCTCGACGCGGTGCTGTCCGCGTTCGACCCCGACCTGTACGCCTACGGCGACCACCCCGCCCGAACACACCGGCTCCGAGACGGCGACGAACTCACCATCGGTGCGGCCTCGATGGAGGTCGTTTACACGCCCGGTCACGCCGACGACCACGTCTCGCTGGTCGGCGAGCGGGCGCTGTTCTCCGGCGACGTTGTCGTCTACAACGACGGTGCCTTCGACGACGGGAGCTTCGGGCGCACCGACTACCCTGGACAGTCCCGCGAACGGCTCATCGAGAGTGTCCGCGAACTGCGCGACCGGGTCCGCGACTCTGTCGACCGGCTGTACGCGGGCCACGGTGACACGTACACCGGTGACGTGGGTACGGTCATCGAGCGGGCACTGACGCGTGCCGAGCGCCGCGAGCCGAAGTACGACTCCGGGTAGAACGGGGCGACGCTCGGATAGTTCGACGTGAGACGCCGTCAGTTCGTCGCGACGGCGGTCTGTAGACGGTCGGCAGGTAGAGATAGAAACCACTGTGATGGAATAGACTGTCTCGGACACGACTCTCTGTTTTCCACAGACTGGCCACGCTCTCTCGATTAGGGTGTAATCACTGATAGGAAACGGGTCTGCGACCGACGACCACCGTAGGTACACCCGAGTCTGAATCGAACAGCCTGTTGAGACAGAACGATCGGTGAGAGTCGTGACTCGGCGGGAGTCGAGAATCAAAAAGAGAAGAACAGATGCCCCGCTACGAGCCGAACATCTTGCGCATCATCGGGTGCATCTCCATCAACTGTTCTTCGGCGATCTGTTCGTAGAGCTTGTACGTGATAGAGACTGTCAGCAGCAGTCCCGTCCCGGTGACGTTCCCGATGGTGCCGAACATGTTTGCACCGACGGCGAGCACGCCGACCAGCGCGCCGCCGATCACGGTCACCTGCGGGATGTACTGGTCGAGCACCCGTTCGATGCTCTGGACGTTCTGCCGGAACCCGGGGATCTGCATCCCGGAGCCGTGTATCTGCTGGGCGGTCGCCTCCGGACCCATGTTGGTGGTCCGGACCCAGAAGATGGCGAAGATCGCCCCACCGATTATCATCACGGTCAGGTCCACGGAGACCCGCATCAGGATCTGCCAGATCTCCGGGTTCCCGTCGACCGTGTAGGCGAACCACATCCAGTCCTGTGGTGACTGTACCGGGGCCAGATAGTAGAACAGACCGTCGACCGGTTGCCCCTCGGCGTAGACACCGAGAAAGTCGGGCAGTCCGACGGCGCTGTTTATCCCCTGACCGAGGAACTGGAGGTTCATCTGGAGTGCCCGAACGAGAATCATCGGTAGGACACTCGCGTAGATGAGCTTCACCGGGAACCGGCCGCGTGCACCCTTTACCCGGGCGTTCGAGAGCGGGATCTCGACCCGGACACTCTCGGCGTACACGACGATGACGAAGATAGCGATGGTAGTGAGGATAGCGAGCACCTGTGCGTCACCGGTGAGCAACTCGTTGAACCCGCCGGGGGCGATGGGGTTCGGTCGCTCCTCGACACCGAGTGCCATCCGCACCCACGTCGGGAAGATACCCCAAGAGCCGCCGAAGTTCGGCGTCGCTACCAGTCCACCGATCATCCGCTGGCTCACGCCCGCGATGATGAACAGCCCGATACCGCTTCCGATCCCCCACTTGCTCACAATCTCGTCCATGTAGAGAAGGAGGATACCGCCGGCGAACACCTGAACGAAGATGAGCAGTTCCAGACCCGACACGCCGACACCCAGGCTGTTTGCTACGCTCGGGTCGGCCGTCAGAAATCCCGCGTACACCATCGGTAGCGCCGTCGCGGCGGTCATGACGAACACGAGGAACTTCTGGAGCCCCTGGTAGAGAACCTGGTCACGGGGGTTGTTCTGTGTGTCGAGCCCGAGCAGGTCGGACCCACCGAGCAGCTGCAACACGATGCTCGCAGTCACGATCGGGCCGATACCCACCTGCATCAGCGAGCCGGATGCGCCCGCGAGAATCGAGCGGAACCGGCCAAAGACTTCTGTCGAGTCCCCCACACCGAACAGCATGACATTGGTGAGGAAAAAGTACAGTACTAAGATACCCGCGGTCCAGCCGAGCTTGCGCCGGAACGGCACGTGCCCCTCCGGCCGGCGGATCGCCGGCAGCCGCGTGAGAACCGGTTCGGCGGTGTCCTTCCAGCTCATGTTATGTGTCTGTGTCTGTGTCTGTAGCGCGCTCAGAGCGGACGGCCTCGCCGCCCGCAGCCGCGAGTTTCTCGCGAGCCGACCCGGAGAACGCGTCGGCGACAATCTCGAGCTCGCGGCGCACCTGGCCGTCACCGAGCAGTTTGACGGCGTCGGCGTCGTGCCCGCCGTCGACGAGCTCCCGGATGTCGATGCGATAGCCCGCGTCGGTCTCTGTTGCGACACCCTCGGCGGCCAGGAGCGGTGCGTCCTCGTCGAGCCGTTGCAGGTCGACGGTCAGTATCTCGTCTTGGACCTTCGCCGGCGGGGTGAACCCGGAGCCCTCCTCGCCGAGCGGGGGGTGATTGTGCTGTTCGTGCTTGTCGCGGCCTGCCGCGCCACGGCCACCGCGATGCCCCGCGCCGCGGCGGTTCTTGTGCGACCCACCACCGTGTGTTCGTGAACCTCGCTGGCGTTTCTTTTTGTTTGTCATTATCGCATCGCCTCCAACAGCTGATCGAGTGTGTCGGTGTCGTGTACACCGATCTGTCCACCAGTAGCGACTGGTTGTTTAATACCCTTGTGGCCGCCGCGTGGCGGGTGGAGCCGGAGTGTGGGGGACAGCCCGGCGGCCCCGAGTGTCGTCTCCTCGGCCAGCAGCGCCTCGGCGAGTGCCGATACCGAGTCGTGGTCGGTGTTCGACACAACCCACTCGTCGTCGATATCCGCCTCGCCGGTGTCCGGTTCGGCCCGCCGTTCTATGAGCAGTTCGACCGTCTCCTGGCTGGGTCTCCCGTGGGCGACGTAGTCGTTTACCTTCGTCACCATCCCCTCGTAGGTTGGCTCCTCCGGAACGAGTGTTGCGTGGTTGACCCGTCCGAGATTCAGCATCTCCAGGGTGTCGGACACGTCCTGGTTCATGTTGACCTCCCCACGGAGCTGGACGATAATCTTCATCTGTTCACCTCCCGCTGGCGCTCGCGCACCCGCTCTGGGACACGTGCCTGTGCGGCGTTCTCCAGGGCGTTGTAGGTCGCCTTCGCGAGGTTGACTGTCGTCCGGGTGTTGCCGTGGCTCTTTGTCCAGGCGTCCTCGACGCCCGCGAGTTCGAGCACGTTCCGGGGCGTCTCAGCGGCCGCCAACCCGAGCCCCTTTGGCGCCGGCCGGACCTCCACGCGCACGCTCCCGGCCGTTCCCTCGGCGTTGCGGATAAGCGAGTGGTTCCCACCGGGTCGGTCCTCCCAGGACCCGCTACCCAGAGGGACCCGGATGAGATTCAGCTTGGCGATGTCGATCGCCTTCTCGATCGCCCCGCCAACCTGGTCGTCACGGCCCTGTGCGTACCCGATCAGCCCGTCGCGGTCGCCGACAACGACCACACACCGGAACTTCACACGCCGTCCGGAGTCGGTCATCCGCTGGACCATGTTGATGTCGAGCACCTCGTCCTCGAGGGTGACCAGCTGGTCGACCAGCTCGGGTTCTTTTAGTGGGAGCCCCGAGTCGAGCGCGTCGTCGATACTGCTTACGTCGCCGTCGGCGACCTGCTTGCCGAGCCGGGTCTGTGGGACCCAGCCCTCTCCGGCACTCATAGCTCCACCTCCTCGTCGAGGAGTCGTTCACGCAGTTCGTCGAAGTGCGCCGGGAGCTCTGTCGCGTCGAACGCACCGCTGTAGAGCCCCTCCTCCTGTTCGGCGTACGCCGCGATGTGCTCGCCGCGGGTCCGCGACCAGTCTGCGAGCACCGAGTCGTTGTGCGGGATTTCTAGCCCCGCGTCGATCGCTCCCTCCTGTACTGCAAACACCTTGTTCCCCGGTGTCGGGGAGTGCAGGCCGATATCGAGCACCGCCTGCGCCCTGCCGGCGTCGAGTGCACGTAGCCCCGCCAGCAGGCCGGTCAGGTACGCCGCCGGCATGTTCCCGGTCGGCGCCTCCCAGCCGTACTCGCGGAGGTCGTTCGAGCGCGCGCTCGCGACCGTCTCGTCGCCCTGGGGACCAGTTGCGACCAGCTGCGCCCTGACTTGGGTGTTGCTCGTGCGTGCGACGAGCCGTGGTTTCCCTGATTTCAGCAGGCGCAACCGCTGATGGTAGTCTGTTCTGGCCTCGCGTCGTCGCCGCATCGGTACTGTGTACTGTGGTCCTGTTGCCATCATGCATCACCTCGTGTCTCGAGCTGTCGCTCGAGGTCGGCCACGCTGTCGAACTCCCCGCCGCCGGCCTTGTCGTAGAGCGTGCGGTACTCGCTGCGGGAGATCTCGTCGGCGTCACGGAGTTCACGCAGTCGCTTCCGCTGGGCGCGGATACGCGACTGCCAGTCCTCTGTCTCGTCCTCGCGGGCACCGGATTTTCCCTTTCGCGAGCCCGGTCCCTTCTGGTGTCCGTAGGAGCGTTTCTCCTGTCGCTCGCGGGCGCGACCACGGGAGTTACCCGACTTCGGGTCGACCTGAATCGCACCCTCGTCGGCCAGTTCGCGGATATCCTCCCGGGTGATCGCCTCCGCGAGGTCCGACTGCCGGTCGGGGTCGAACCAGAGACGGCTCTTGCCCACACCGAGCTCGTCGGCGGCGAGCCGTTTCTGTGCGCTGAGGTCAGTCATTCGACCTCCACCTCCTCGTAGGTCGGGTTGAGCACCCGGATACCGTTGTCCTCTGCCTGCTCCTCGATACGCTCGCGTTTACGGCCACCGACGGCCGAGGCGATGCGCACCGCCTGCTGGTCACCGTCGACACCCTCCAAGTCGTCCGTGTTGTGGACCCGCACCTCCTCGAACCCCGAGGGATGGAGTCCTCGGATCGCCTCCGGTGTCCGGAAACCGGGGTCGACGGTGTCGCCCTTTCCTTTGACACCCTTTCGCTGCTTCGAGAGCTGACCACGGGGTCGCCGGTAGGACTTTGGCACCCGCTTTTTTTTGTGGTGGTCCTGCCGGTTGAACTTCGGCTTGCCGATCCGGCGGCGCTGGGCGAGCAGCCGCGCGTCCTCGTCGTCCAGTTCGGGGGTCTTCTCGGACAGCCCCCGGGCGACCAGTTCTGTCTCCACTGCCTCGGTCTCCTCGACCGACTCTTCCTCCTCTTCGACCTCCTCCTCGAGGTCGATGTCACCGACGTCGGCTTTTATACGTGCCGCGAGCGCCATCCCGACACCCTCGACGTCTGCCAGTTCGTCCTGGCTCGCACCGCGGATGTAGTCGACGGTGTCGTAGCCGGCCTCCCGCAGCGCCTCGGCTTTCTGCTCACCGACGCCGCTAATGTCGGTCAGGTCGCCGATCGTCTCCGCCTCGTCTGTGTCCTCGGTGGCCGCGACCTGCTCCTCGCTCGGCTCCGCTTCCGTGTCGTCCTCGTCGCTGTCACCGAGTTCGGCAACGGCCGCGTCGACCTCGTCGTTTACCTCGATGCCGGCGGTCTCTGCCTTTATTCGGGCTGCCAGCGCTGTGCTGACACCCTCGACCCCCTCCAGGTCGTCTTGGTCGGCTGCGGCGACGTGCTCGATAGACTCGTAGCCCGCCTCGCGCAGACTGGCTGCCGTCTCCTCGTCGACACCGCCCAGTCCGGTCAGTGTCTCGTCTTCGTCGGCACTCATCAGGCGTCACCCCGAGTCGGCTTGTTCGTGATGTACGCGCCGTCCTGAAAGACACGGATGTCCTTGTCGGTAACGCGTGTCAACTGTTCGATGTCGGCAGCGGTCTGTCCAACAGCCTCGATGTCGGGCCCGCGCAGCGTGAGCAACTCGCCGTCGATCTCGACGTCGGTGTTGCCGTGGATAGCCGTGCGCCGGTCGGCCCGCTCGCCGAGGAAGTTCGAGATAACGACCTCGCCGTCCTCGATTGTCACCTGCATCGGGAAGTGAGAGTAAAACACCTCCATCTCGTACTCCCAGCCCTCGGTGACACCGTGGAACATATTCTCGATGTGACTCTCGAACGTGCCGACCGTCGAGGCGGTCTTCGCGTCGTCGCTCTCACTCGTGATGACGACCTCGCCGCTCTCGACAGTCACCGAGACGTCCGGGTACCACAGCCGGCGTGTGACGCTGCCGTTTGGTCCCTCGACGGTGAGTTCGAGGTGGTCCACCTCGGCACTCACCGCATCCGGTATCTGAAGTTGTGTTTCTGGCATTATCAGTAGATGTATGCGATGACCTGGCCACCGATTCCGCCCTGGCGTGCCTCGTAGTGGCTCATGATGCCGTGTGAGGTGGTGACGACGAGTGTTCCGTAGTCACGAGCCGGGAGAAACCGCTTCTCCCAGCGCTCGAACTCGTTGGCACCCGCCGAGTAGCGGGGTTTGACCGGGCCACACGCGTTGATTGCTCCTTTTAATTCGACCTCGAACCGACCGGCCTTTCCATCGTCTATCCGCTGGAAACCGTCGATGTACCCCCGGTCGTAGAGAACCTCGAGTACACTGCCGATCTCGTTCGAGGCGGGTTGTACCTCCTGTGTGAGATGCCCGACGCTCTCGGCGTTGTCGATCGCAGAGAGTGCGTTGGCGAGTGGGTCGTTACCTGTCATGAGTACTTTTTGAACCCCATGCTCCGGGACACCTCACGGAAGCACTGCCGGCAGAGGTAGATGTCGTACTTGCCGACCAGGCCCTGTTTGCGCCCGCAGCGCTGGCATTGTTCTAGCTGTTTGCTCCGTGTGCTCGCGTGTTCGCCGGTGACCTCCTCCTCGACGTCGGAGTTGTCGCTCATGCGGTCACCTCCACGTCGAAGGTCGACTCCACGAACGCGACCGCGTCGTCGACCGTGAGCCGGTGGGCCGAGGGTATCGAGCGCGATGCCCGGTCCCGCTTTGCGACCCGGTAGCCCGGACGCACGAGGTTCACCGTCACGTCGAGCCCGTAGATGCCGATAGTCGGGTCGTACTCCTGGCCGGGAAAGTCGGTGTGGTCCTCGACACCGAAGCTGAAGTTGCCGGTGTCGTCGAACTGGCTCCGCGTCAGTTCGGCCAGGTCGAGTGCCGTCTCCAGAAACGCCGCGGCGTCGTCGTCGCGCAGGGTCACCTTCGCACCGATGGGTTCACCCTCGCGGATGCCGAACTCCGGCTCAGTCATCGTCGCGACGGTCCGAACCGGCTGCTGGTCGGTTACCGCCGCCAGAATCTCCTCACCCTGACCGAGTTCGCGGCCACCCTGGCCGACGCCCATGTGGACGACGGCCTTCTCGATGCGTGGCTGCCGCATCTCGTGGAACTCGTCTGTCTCCGAACTCATGTGTCACCCTCCGTCTCTGTGTCTGTCTCCGCTGACTCGTCTGTCTCCGCCGACTCGTCTGTCTCCGCCGACTCGTCACGACCCTCGTCGTCGATGAAGTTCTCGTCGATGACGACGATGTACTCCTCGATGGTCTCGAAGGTTTCCTCGCTGTGGTACGCAGAGAGCAGGACGTTGTTGTCGGAACTGCCCGCGGTCACCTGTATCTCGTCGATAACGGCGATCTGACCGGCGTGTCGACCGGCAACGGCGGTCGCCAGCGCGCCCTCCTCGTACTCGAAGTGGGCGACGATAGCCGTGTCGTCGTTTGCGATCACGATAGAGTCACCGACACCGTAGGTCCCGGCGTCGTCGACGAGCAGTGTCTGTCCGTCGTGCAGCGTCAACTGCACGTCACCGCCCGGAACGTGTTGTTTCCCGACGACCCTGCCGAGTTTACTCCCGGCGGCGTCGGCGTCGATGGGCGTCAGCGACAGTCGCCCGCCCTCGCCGGGGAACACCCGGTAGTACTCCCCGCGCTCGCGAAACGCGATGATGTCGAACATCCCGACCGGACGCTCCTCGTCGGAGACCGGTGTCCCGTTGATGACGACAGTGTCCTGGCCGAGTGCGTAACGGGCCTCCTTGCGGCTGTCCACGTAGCCGAGGACGTCCCGCAGCAGGATGAGCAACGGCACACCCGCGTCGCCGTGTGGCCCCGCGTCCGCCTTGACCGTGAACATCTCGGCCTTTCGCTCGACCGGCCAACTGTCGGGTGCCGAGAGCCGCTTCTGGTGGTTCGTCACTGTTCAGCCTCCGATTCGAGACGGTCCCGCCGGATATCGTCCGACAGGTCCAGGTCGGTGACACGGACGTTGCTCGCATCCAGCGGCCGTGGCACCTCCTCACCGTCGACCGTCTCGTTCGTGATCCCCTCGACCTGGATTCTCGCGTCACGCAGGTCGACCTCGAGCACCTCGCCCTCCTCGTCGGCGAAGTCACCGCGCATCACCTCGACGGTGTCGCCCTGGTTGACCCGCACCGAACGTTGGCCGTACTCCTCGCGGAGATCCGACGAGAGCGTCGACCTGACCTGCTTGTGTCGCTCGTGCAGGGGTGCCTCGCGCTGTGCCTCCCGCTGTTTGTGTGGCTGTTGTGTCATACTATCATCGTAGCTGTGGATGCAATCGCGCCGAACCGCTCTGCGACCTCGCGTGCGATCGGTCCTTTTATTTCGGTTCCCCGTGGGTCGTCGTTGTCGTCGACGACGACGCCGGCGTTGTCCTCGAAGGACAGCCGGGTGCCGTCCGGCCGCCGGATCGGCTTGCGCTGCCTGACGATAACCGCGTTGAGCACCTGCCGGCGCATCTCGGGGGTCCCCTTCGTCACCGACACGGTGATCCGGTCACCCAACCCGGCCTTTGGCTGCCGGTTGAGTCGCCCGGAGTAACCCGACGTGCTCAGCACCTTCAGTTCGCGTGCGCCGGTGTTGTCGGCACAGGTCAGTATCGACCCCTTCTTGAGTCCCTGGGTGACGTCTGCTTTCATCGCCTCCATCAGGCGTCACCTCTCTGGACCTCGACGACGACGTGTGACTTCGTCTTCGAGAGGGGTCGGGTCTCTGCAATCCGCACCGTGTCACCAATCGAGAGTGGTTCGAGCACGCCCGGCACGTGCGCCGGAACCCGCGACCGTCGCTTCATCAATCGGTCGTACTTCGGCACCGTCACGTCGTACTCTCGCTCGACGACGGCCGTTCGGTCCATATCGGTCGAGACGACCTCGCCCTCGATGAGCTGTCCACGAACGGACAGCTCACCGTAGAACGGGCACGTCTCGTAGTCGTACTCCTCCGGGTTCTCTGGCTCCGGAGGCTGTGTTACGTCTAGTCCTATCGCCATGGTGAATCACTCCGCTGTTCCGTGCGCCGCGCCGGTCGCCCGACGAGCCGCTCGCCCTCTGTTCTGACACGTTCGCCCGACGGCACGGTCCAGACAAACGTGGCATCCGCCTTTGGTACCTGCAGCACGCGGTCGTTCTGCTCGATACCGACTGTCTGTGTCGTCTCCATCACGGCCTCGCCGTCGATGCCGACCAGGTCCGGGTTCGACGCCGCCACGACCGCCACAGACAACCCGACGAGTTCGTGCCGGGCAACTGTCTCTGCGGTCAGGCTCATGGCTCCGCATCCTGCTGGTCGACCTCTGACTCGAGGTCGCCCTCCTCGTTTCTGATCGTCTTCATCCGGGCGATGGTCCGTCGCAACTCCCGTATCCGTGCCGGGTTCTCGGGCATCCCGCCTGCGGCCTTTACCGACTCGTCGTTCAGCAGTTCCGTCTCGAGCTGTTCGAGCTCCGCCTTGCGCTCCGCCGGCGTCATGTCGCGGATCTCCTCGGGGTGGAGGATCGTCATTCGTCGTCCACCCCCTCCATCTCGTCGAGCAGCTCCTCGGCCTCCTGGGCGGTCTCCTCGTCGAGGTCCTCCTCGACTGGCGCCCCCTCGACAGGTTCGACGACCGCCTCCTCGGCAGGTTCGACAACCTCCTCGGCGGGCTCGACGACTTCCTCGGCGGGCTCGACGACCTCCTCGGCGGGCTCGACGACCTCCTCGGCGGCCGGGGTGTCGTCGGGCTCGTCCCCGGCCTCGGCCGGTTCCGCGCCGTTCTCGCCGGCGAGCAGTTCCTCGACACCCTCGTCGTCGGGCACGTAGTCCTCGACCTCGACGTCACGCCGGATCTCGAAGTCGTCGGGGAGCTCCGCACCCGGCGGGATGATCTTCACCCGCACACCGATGGTGCCGAGCTTCATCACCGCCGTCGCGACACCGCTGTCGACAATCTCCTCGGCTGGCTCGCCGTTGTGTTTTATGTACCCGCGGTTGAACTTCTCGACCCGCGAGCGTGCGCCGGTTACCTTGCCCGAGAGAACAATCTCGGCACCGAGGGCACCGGACTCTATGATGCGGTCGATGGTGGTGTGGCCGGCCTTCCGGAAGTACCACCCACGCTCCAGGGCGTTCGCCAACCGGTCCGCGACGATGCGGGCGTTCAGGTCCGGCTCGTCGACCTCCTGGACGTCGATCTGTGGGTCCTCCAGGTCGAACTCCGTCTCCAGGGTGGTGGTTATCTTCCGGATGTTCTTGCCACCCTTTCCGATGACCATCCCCGGTTTCTCGGCCTCGAGCACGATCTGTGTGCCCATCGGGGTCTTTGCGATCTCCATCCCGCCGTAGCCGGCGCGACCGAGTTCGTCCTGAAAGAACTCGTCGATCTGGGTGCGTTGGAGGCCGTTCTCGATGAACTGCTGTTCGTCAGCCATCCGTTCGTTCCTCCTCGATGATGAGTTCGACGTCGACCTCTGTGGTGTTCCACTCCGAGGCCCGCCCCATCGCGCGGGGCTTTCGCCCGGGCTGTTCACCCACCTTGTGGGCGGCCACGTGCATGATGTTCATACTTCGGCCCTCGAACCCTTGATGATCGGCGTTGCCGATTGCGTTCTGCAGCAGGTCGAGAAAGGCACCGGCGGCTTTCTCGGGGTACCGACCGGCGTCCCAGCCGTCGATATCGTTGCGGTGGCCTGCACCGGCGTTGTGCTGACGCATCGGCACCGACGTCGTGCCCTCGCGAACCTCCTCGAGGTACTCGACGGCGTCACCGGCGCGCATCCCCTTTATCTCGCGGGCGATGGCCGTGCTGTGCTTGAGGCTGATCTGCCGGTCCCGGAGCATCGCTCGTGCGGTCGTGTCCGGGTCGGCGTCGACTGAGTAGCTGATTCCCATTGTTACTTGAGTGGTACGAACTTCGAGGAGCGTGTCGCTCCGATACCGGCCTGTCCGTGCTCGACGGACTGGCGTGTCAGTTGGAACTCGCCGAGATAGTGGCCGAGCATCTCCGGCTCGACTTTCACCCGCTCGAACGCCTGGCCGTTGTGGACCGCGAACGTCACACCGATCATGTCCGGAACAATCGGCATGTCCCGCAGGTGTGTCCGGATCGGGTCGTTCGCCGTCTCTTCCTCGCCGGCACCGCGGGCTTCGGCCAGCAGTTTCTCCTGTTCGACTGACAGACCGCGACTGATAGTTCGCCGCTGTCGGGCGGGGAGCAGTTCCGCGACTTCCTCTATCGTCATCGACTGCAGGTCTTCGAGCGTGTGGCCACGGTAGGTGAACTCGCCCTCGTGGCCGATCTGGTACTCGTCTGAACTCATTGGTCGCCACCTCTACCGGTGCGGCGCGAGGCGATATCCCCGACCTTGCGGCCCGGGGCGGCGTCCCGCGAGATGCTCTTTGGTCGGCCGGGGTGCTGGCGGCCGCCACCACCGAACGGGTGGTCGACGGCGTTCATCGCGACACCCCGCACCCGTGGCCAGACCATCCCGCGTGCCTTTGCCTTGTGGTGTTTGTTGCCCGCCTTCACCAGCGGTTTGTCGGTTCGACCGCCGCCGGCGACGACCCCGATAGTCGCCCGACAGTCCGGCGAGAGCCGCTTCAACTGGCCGGACGGTAGTTCGACGACAGTCGCCGTCCGCTCGTGGGCGAGCAGTGTCGCACTCACACCCGAGGCGCGGGCGAACTTGCCGCCGTCGCCGGCTTTCGCCTCCACGTTGCAGACCGGGACCCCCTCGGGGATCTCCGCAAGCGGGAGCGTGTTTCCGCCCTCGATACTCGCCGAGACACCGACCTGTATCTCGTCGCCGACGGCGACACCCTCCGGCGCGAGCACGAGTCGCTGGTCGTCGTCCTCGAACTCGACCGCCGCGACCGGCGCACTCCGCGCGGGGTCGTGCTCGATATCGACGACTGTGCCGCGGATCACGTCGCCGTCCTCGACGGTCCGGTGGGAGAGTTCGGCCTTGTATCGGTGTGAGGGGGCACGGAACGTCGACCCACCACGTCCGCGTCGCTGTCCGCGAATGCGTCGTCCCATCTCAGAACACCCCGATTCTGGAGGCTATCTCCTGTGCGTCGTGGTCGTCCGAGAGCTGTACTTCGGCCTTTTTCTCCCCCCGCGGGGTCACCATCGCCGAGACACCTTCCACGGCAACGTCGTAGCGCCGCTCTATCTCCGCGGCGATGTCTCTCTTTCCGGCGTCTGTGTGACAGATGAACACGAGCTTGTTCTCGAAGTCCATCTTGTCGACCGTCTTCTCGGTGACACGCGGGTACTTGATGTGTTCTGTCATCGGTCGTGTACCTCCTCGATAGACGACTCGGTCCACACCGTCAGTCGACCGGGGTGGGTGCCCGGCGCGAGCGCCTCGGCATCGACCTCGGTGGCTGTGGTCACGTCCACACCCGCGAGATTGCGGGCCGCCCTGGAGGGCGTCTCGCTGGTGACGAACAGGATCGACGTCGGCCGCCGGTACTTCCGGCCCCGGGTCGTTCCCTGCCCGCCCCGGACAGTCCGCTCGTCGGCCCGTTCGATGTCCGCCTGGACACCGACTGCCTCCAGCACGTCGACGACCGCCTGTGTCTTTTTCAGCTCCTCGAACGCGTCCGTGACGACCAGTGGCAGTTCGAGGTCGTCGTCGAACGCGTGGCCGCGCTCGGCAACCAGTTCCGGGTCGGCGGTCGCCGCAATCGCCGACCGGATCGCCTTTTTTCGTTCCTTGTCGTTTATGTCGAGCGAGCGGTCCTTTTCGGCTTTCGGCGGGTGTGCCGGCCGACCACCGACTGTCTGCGGAACACGCCGGGCCTGGCCACCCTCGCGAGGAACGTGTGCCTGGCCGCGCCCGCTTCCGAACGACTCCGCCGGCGTTCGGAGGCCGGCGTACTCGTCGGAGCCGTAGTCTTGCTTTCTGTTCGCCTGTGCCGCCTGCACCGCCCGCCGGATGATGTCCGGTCGGAACGGTGTCTCGAACACGTCCGGCAGCTCCAGTTCGCCGTCGCGTTCGCCGTCGAGTGTGTGTACTGTGGCCTGCATTGTTTACCCCTGACTCGATTCCGTCGAGACGTACCGCACCTCGGGGTCGAGCCGCGGCTGGTCGTTTGGTCGCACCGCGGGTCGCAGACGCACGAGCCGCTGTTTCGGGCCGGGCACCGACCCTTTCACCAGCGTGTAGGCCCCGGGCACGTTGCCGTACTCGATGAGGCCGCCGTCGACCTCGAACCCGTCGTCCTCGATGGTGACGAGGCGCTTGTTGAGCTCTGTTCGCTGGTGGTAGCCGGTCTGTCCTTGCTGGGGAACCGTCGACCGAACCCGCGAGGGGTTCCACGGGCCGAGGTTACCGATGCGGCGTCGCCAGCCCTGGCGGGCGTGTTTGCCCTTTCGCTTCTGGACGCCCCAGCGTTTCACCGGCCCCTGGGTGCCCTTGCCGGTCGTGATACCGGCGACGTCGGAGTACTCGCCGGCGCGGAACACGTCGGTCATGCTGTACTGCCCCGCGTCGAGCAGGTCGATACCGCGCTCGACACGGTCCCCGAGCGAGCCCCCGCCGATGCGGTTCTCCATCACGTCCGGTCGGTTCTTCGGGACGCCCTCGAGTTCGCCCGGCAGGGTGTGCGTGATAGCGTGCACGTCCGCGAGCGCTCCGCTGTCGAGTGCGTCTCTGAGCTGTGCTGTAGCGGCCGCCTCCGGCTCCGCGGGCAGGTCGAGTGCCCGCTCGAGATCCGGGTGGAACTCGTCCGTCCAGACCTCGGTCAGCGGTCGCATCCCGTACGGTGTCTCCTCGTAGGCTCGAAGTGCCACCACGCGAACCGGCGGCGTCTCGACGACAGTAACCGGCACGGTCTCCTCCATCCCCTGACGGGGCGACTCCGGCTGGTCGTTTATCATCGTCACGTGGGTCATACCGGCCTTGTAGCCGGCGAACCCTTGCGGCGCGGGCTGGCCCTGGTCGTCTGGCCAACTGCCGAAACGTGGCGTCTCGTCGGACGCGCGGCTCCGCGGGCTGAAGCCCATCGAGCCTTTGCGTGGTCGTTCTGGTTGTGGCATTGTTTCAGTTCATCAGGTTTAGACAGCCGAGGGTTGCGAACATCGCCTCCTCGGTTCGCACCACCTCGCTGCCTTGGTTCGGAACCGTGTTTACCCAGCGGTCGAATCCGCCTGTCCGGCGGCCCTCGCGAACCCCATCCGGGTCGAGCCCGTGGATTGTGGGGAGGCCACGCTCGGGCGCCCCGAACGCGACCGTGTACGACAGCCGACCGTCTCCAGCCTCTCGACACGCCGTCGCGAGACTGTCGAGACCACCCGACTGCAGGCGCTCGCCGTGCCGCGAGGAGGCGATGGTGAGCCCCGTGTTCTCGCGGGCGAGTGCCCTATCGAGGTCCGTGACGTCGACGACATAGCCCGGTGTGGGCTCGTCGACGAGCTTCGCCCGGACCGGCTCTCGCGAAGAGATGCTGACGGTAACACGCTCCCCCTCCTCGGGTGTCGCCATACCGGGCGGCACCGGGAGCGAGACCGGGTGTTGCAGTCCGCAATTGACCCGAACGCGGCCATCAGCTCCGACCTCGGTCACGATTCCCTGTCTTGACGACCCCGAACGCTTCGGTCCGGAGCCGGTCTGTGAGCGCACGCGGAGCGGCGGCATCACACCGACGTACTCCAGTTCGTCCCGCTCGCCCCACACCTCCTTTCGGAGGGCGGGTGGCGTCGCGGCGTACCGCAGCACGGTTGCGACGAACCCGTCGTCGTGTTTCCGCTCGCCCGCGGGGTCCGGGTAGACCGTCAGTCGGTCCACCCGAAAGACCGTGGCCGCGCGGGCCACGGTCCCAAGTTTGCGAGTTGCCTCGCGTTTGTCTGCCTCCCGGACGAGTGACGACGGCACGAGCACGCTGACTGTCATGCCGTAACGCTTCCACGTCGCGCCACTAGACTGTGCCGATTACTCCTCTTGCCAGGCCTAAAAACATCCCGTTTCGTGTTCGCGGTGTAACCGACCCCCACACAGACGAGGCGGGCTTCGCTCGGGGGTCACCGAGACAGTCCGTACGGCTCTGTACGGCTCCGGAGCAGCACAGACGGCTGGGGTTTCTACCGGAACTGTCCGAACCTCTCATATACAGCTTCATACGTCGTGAGTCAGACGTTTCACCCGATGGAGACCGTGACGCGTAACCGACCCGGGCAGGTCGCCACGAGACAGTTGGCACGGTTCGACGAACCGACCGGCCCGGTGAGCCGACTGGCAGTCGTCTCCGACGCCCACCTGACCGAGACCGGCCACGGGACACTGAAGATGCTCCACCGGACGAAACAACGGCTCCGCACCGCGGTCGGCGACACACGCAGACTCGGGGTCGACGGGGTCGTTGTCGCGGGTGACCTCACGGCCGACGGCACCGACGCCGAGTACAGACTCGCCGACCGATTGCTCGGTGCCGCCACGTCCCCACAGGTCGTGTTACCGGGCAACCACGACGTCGGCCCGTCCAGGGGTGAGCCACCCGCACCCGACGAGGTCGCCAGCCGGTACGGTCACGAGGGGTACCCCGTGGGGACAACCGTCGGCGGCCTGTCGGTTCTCGGGCTGGACAGCACGGTGCCCGGCCGGATACACGGCCGGGTCGACCCGGACACACTCCGGGCGGAGGCCGACAGCCTCGCCGAACAGCCGACGGTCGCGGTTCTCCACCACCCGGTTGCCCCGCTCCCCGAGTCGTTTCGCGGGCTCGTGGGTCGGTCGACCCACCGTATCAGACAGCCCGCGGCTGTTGCCGACGCACTCACCGCGGCCGGGGTCGAACTCGTGGTCTCGGGCCACCTCCACTGGCCGTTCGTGACGAGATACCGCGGCCTGTTCGTCGTCGGTGCGCCGAGCACGGCGTCGTTTCCCCCGTCGTACCTGCTGATCGAGACCGACCCCGAGGGCACCACCGTCTCGCTGGTCCCGCTGGCCGGGCCGGAGGGTGTCCGTGAGGCCTACGAGTTCGCCATCGAGGACGAACTCCGAGGAGAGGCAATCGAGCGTGTCGTGAGTGACACCGACCACGATGGGATCCCGGCCGCACAGCCCACAGAAAAGCATTGATTACTGTCGCGTCCTACCTAACAGTGGAGATGGGCCACCGTTTAAGACGTGTTCGGGAACGGGTCAACAAACGCCTCGTGCAGGCGTTTGTCGAGACACACACCCCACGTGAGGTTGCTGTCAGCTTCAGTATCGGGGTGTTCGTGACCGCCCTGCCGACACTCGGCACTGGACTGTTGGTGTTTCTCGGTCTCGCCGTTCTCTCACGCGTGAGCAAGATCGCCATGTTCGCGTCGGTGCTGGTGCTCAACCCCGTCGTGAAGTGGGGCGTGTACGCGGCCAGTTACTCGCTGGGTCAGCTCCTGCTCGGTCCGGTGCCGGACGCCTCGTTCACGAGTGTCTCCGCGTCGATGGGTGTCGACGTGCTCGCCCGGCTCTGGCTCGGCAACCTGCTCCTGGCGACACTGTTCGCGGCTGTCGGGTACGTGTTCGCACTCCGGACTGTCGAGGCGTTCCGCCGCCGGACACAGGCGGAACCGTCCACGGACCGCTCACTGTCGACACAGGAGTAGCTACCGTCGGTGTCTGTCACGGGCCCGGTTTCTGCCTATCGTATCAGTCTCAGTTACCTGTACTCGTGGCTGTGCTGTCGGAGTGTGCCTAACCTGTTAGTCCGGTACCTAAGGCGTCTCGCGGCACAAACGAATGCACGGAGTGATAGAGTCGTGTCTCAACGTATCATATCCTCGACGTCGATTTCGGAGTCTCCAGAGCTCTCGCTGGAGACGATTATGCAGAGTATCCCCGACGCCGTCGTGGTCGCGGAGTTCGGGTCGGGTGAGGTTGTCGCAGCAAACGAAGCCACGGAACGTCTGTTCGACGCGCGGCCACAGGAGCTCATCGGGCTACACCACCTCCAGTTGCACCCGGAGGACGACGCCGACCGCTACAGGGAGGCGTTTCGCCGTGGACTCGAGAGCGAACGGGTCAGCCACCTCTCGGACGGGAGCCGTCTCCACGTGGAGACGATGAGTGGCGAGCGAAAGCCGGTCGAGATAAACGCACAGCGGCTCCAGGCCGACGGCCAGACGTTCGTGCTCGGTGTCTTCCGGGACGTCAGCGAGCGGGTGGCAAAGGAGCAACAGCTCGAACAGGCGACGGTGCGGTTGGAGACACTGCTCGACTCGACACCACTCCCGGTTGCGGTGCTCGACACGGACGGCCGTGTCCAGCTGTGGAACCAGGCTGCCGAGGACGTGTTCGGCTACAGTCCGAAGGAGGTTGTCGGCGAACGGTACCCCTTGCTTGTCGACAACAACGAACTCGACAGGCTCGTCGAGCGGCTACTGGACGGGGAACGGATCACCGACTACGAGACTGTTCAGCGTGCGAAAAACGGCTCGCGTATCGACGTTGCACTCTACGTCCGTCCGCTGTACCAGGAGGGTGAGATAACGGGGTTCATCGGGTCGGGTATCGACATCAGTGACCGGAAACGGCGGCGACGGCATCTCGACGTGACACACCGTGTCCTGCGGCACAACCTCCGGAACAATCTCAGTGTCATCCAGGGGTACGCGTCGCTCATCTCGGAGGAAGCAGAGGTCGGGTCGTCCGAGCAGGAGGCTGCCGACAGTATCACCGCCGCCGCCGGGGAGTTGGCCGAGTTGAGTGACCACGCGAGTCAGGTGCGACAGAGCATCAGACAGCCGAACACGACACCCACAGAGGTTTCGACGCTGGTCACGGCGATAGCCGATGTCGGCGCCGAGGCGACCGGTACGGCGGTCGAGCTTCAGGTCGGGGAAACGGACGCGACCGTCCCGTTGCAGGCCCAGAACGCGGTCTCGCGGCTACTCCGGCGCGTTCTCGCACACGTGACCGCACCGCAGGTCGATCTGACCGTCCGGCTGCGGAAACGACACGTCGAACTGTACCTGAGCGCCCGGAGTCCGCTGCTTTCCCCCGGTGACACGGAGCTCATCACGAGCAACGGGGAGACGGCACTCAAACACGGTCAGGACCTCGACATCGCGCGGGCGTGTCTCAGCCTGTGGAGTCTCGGCGGGGACATCCTCCACCTGGCCTGTGGGGTCAGCGGGGACACCGAGACGTCGTCGCCGACCTGTTTCCGGGTCGAGATTCCACGCCTGGACCTCGACGACGCGGTGTGAACGGGCTGGCCGGCCCCGGGATATAGCTACGAACCATTTGTCACAGTGTGTCGTGGCCCGTTCCGGCCCGTCGTGGTCAGTTTGGTGAGTTCGTGACAATAGCTAACTAACCCCACGGTAAGAACGTGGTGATGGCGAGCTCGGAACAAGACCCGACAGACCACAGCGCAGAGATACTGTCGATCGACGCCGGCGGCACGATGACCGACACGTTTCTCATCGACCGAGACGGAAAGTTCACCGTCGGCAAGGCGAAGACGACACCCGACGACGAGTCACGTGGCTTTCTCAACTCCTCACAGGACGCCTTGGAGGACTGGAGGCTCGACGTCGAGGACGGGTTCCCGGACCTCGTCTCGACAGTGTACTCCGGAACGGCGATGCTCAATCGGTTGGTGGAACGCGAGAGCGAGGTCGACGTGGGTATCCTCATCACCGGCGGGATGGAGGACACCCTCCGGATGGGTCGGGGCCGCCAGTCGTACACCGGGTTCTCGTACTCGGACCGACTACACGTCAACACCCACAGACACCCCGAGCCGCTGATCCCACGCGACCAGATTCGAGGCGTGCGCGAGCGTGTCGATGTAAAGGGAAACGAGTTGGTTCCGATCTACGAGTCGGACGTCCGGGAGTCGGTCGACGAGCTCCTCGACCGGGGTGTAGACCACATCGCGGTGATGTTCCTGCACGCCTACCAGAACGCGGAGCACGAACAGCGGGCGAGAGCAATCGCCGAGGAGCGCATCGCAGAGCGCGACGCCGACACGACGGTGATGCTCTCGAGCGAGTACTACCCGACCCTGAAGGAGCTCCCCCGGCTGAACACGCTGGCTGCCGAGGCGTTCGCCGCGGAGCCCTCGCGCAAGCAGCTGACGAACGTTCAGGAGGCCGTCGACCAGAACGGCGGTGACGTCGGTGTGCGGGTGATGGCCAGCCACGGTGGCACGGTCGACATCCACGCGAACGAGCTCGCACGAACACTGGTCTCCGGGCCGATCGGCGGGATGATCGGGGCGAACTACTTCGGCAACGAGCTCGGCTACGAGAACCTCGTCTGTACCGACATCGGCGGGACCAGCTTCGATATGGGTATCATCATCGACAACGACTGGGACATCAACTACAACCCGGAGATGGCCCGCCTGTTGCTGTCGTTGCCGATGGTGAACATGGAGAGTGTCGGGGCGGGAACCGGGAGCTACGTCCGGGTCAACCCGACGTTCGACAAGATAGAGCTCGGTCCCGAGAGCGCCGGCGACCAGGTCGGTGTCAGTGCCGTCGAGACCGACGTCGAGACGGTGACAGTCACCGACTGCCACGTCGCGCTGGGCTGGATCGACCCCGAGAACTTCCTCGGCGGTGACATGCCCATCGACCGAAACGTCGCGGAGGCGGAGATCCGCGAGCAGGTCGCCGAGCCGCTCGGGATGGGTGTCTACGAGGCGGCACAGGGCGTCGTCGACATCCTCGAGAACAAGCTCCGGAACGACCTCGAATCGGTCGTGACCGGCGAGGGGTACGCCCCGTCGAACTTCAAGTGTGTCTCCTACGGCGGCGGTGGTCCGGTTCACACGGCCGGGTACACGAGCGGTCTCGGGTTCGACGAGGTGCTCATCCCGGAGTGGGCCGCGGCGTTTTCCGCGTTTGGCTGTGGGGCCGCCGACTTCGAGTACCGCTACGACCAGACCACGAACATCGATATCGACGCCGACGTCTCCAGAGCGGAGGCGGCGTCGACGGCCGGCGAGCAGTTGACCGAGATCTGGACACGACTCGAGGAGAAGGTGAGAGACGAGTTCACCAACAGCAACGTCGGGCGCGAGGAGATCGAGTTCCAGTACAACATCCTCGGCCAGTATCAAGGACAGCTCAACGCACTCGACATCGAGTCGCCGGTCAGTCGGGCCGACAGCCCAGAGACGCTCGAAGAGCTGCTCGACACGTTCGAGGACGCCTACCGTCGGCAGTACTCCGAGGAGGCCCGGTCGCCCGAACTGGGTCACACCGTCACGCAGGCGTCTGTTCGGGGTGTCCACGACGTGGTCAAACCGGAGATTCCGACCGAGACCCCGGTCGGCCCCGACCCGCCGGAGAGTGCCTACAAGCAGCCCCGTGAGTCCTACTGGGACGGGGAGTGGCTCGATACGGATATTCTCGACCTGCACGCGCTCCAACCGGGCAACGAACTCACCGGGCCGGCCGTGCTCGAAGGTGCCGCAACGACGTTCGTGCTCCCGCCGGGGTACGAGACCAGGCTCGACGAGCACCGCGTCCACCACCTGTCACAGACAGACTGACACACCGACCGTATGAACACCCTACACACACCGTGTAGAAATGCACTCACCTCCGACGACCTCGGGGACGATGACCGCGGAGTTGCCGTCGAGGTGTGTGCACTGCACGAGCCCGCATCTGGCTCAGAGCAGATGCACCCCACGAACTAAACAGCTATGAGTAAACACGAATCCGAGGAGCAGTTTCCTCGAATGCGACGCGAGAAACAAAAGGTGCACAGAAAACAGGAGCGCAGTGACGGCATCGGTTGGGACGGGCAGACGCTCCGCGAGCAGTTCGAAACCCTCGAGGAGCAGACCGAACGAACCGACCACTACGCCGGTCTGGAGGAACTCGAACTAAAGAAAGAGGAACCGATAAAGTACGAGCAGATGTTCTCTCAGCTCCGGGGCGACCTGGTGAACGCGCGCGAAACCTCAAAGGAGGTTGCCGCCACACCTATCGTCGAACAAGAGGGGGAGCTCTGTTATGGGCTGTTCACGCCGGAGGGTGACTCTATCGCCGTCTCGACGGGTATCATCGTCCACATCCACACGATGAGCGAGGCGATAAAGTACATGATAAACCACGACTACGAGGAGAGCCCCGGTATCGAGCCCGGGGACATCTTCGTCAACAACGACGTGGACGTGGGCGACGTGCACGCCTGCGACATCATGACACTGATACCAATCTTCAACGACGGGGAGATTGTCGCGTGGGCCGGCGGTGTCAACCACGTCATCGACACCGGTGCCGTGGGACCGGGGAGTATGAACGTCTCCCAGTCCTCGCGGTTCGGTGACGGGGCGTACTACACCGCCCGGAAGATCGGCGAGGACCTGGAGCTTTTCAACTCCTGGCAGAACGACTACCCCGACAAGACGCGGACGCCGGACTTTCTGAAACTCGACGAGCGGACCCGGATGACCGGCTGTCTGATGATCCGCGACGCGGTCAACGAGATGATCGACGAGTACGGTGTCGAGACGTTCAAACAGCTGTCACGCGAGGCAGTCGAGGACGGTCGCCGCGGGTTCCGCAACCGCATCGAGAAGACGATGCTCCCGGGCACCTACCGCGGGGCCTCGTTCGTCGACGCGCTGTACGAGGGCCAGGATAACCTCACCCGGACGTACGCAGACGAGAACCACATCATGCACGCACCCTCAGAGCTGCACGTTCGAGAGGACGGTTCGTTCCAGGTGTCCTTCGAGGGTGCGAACAAGTGGGGCTGGCACCCCTACAACTGCACGCCGGCCGCCATCCAGGGCGGCATCTGGGTGATGCTCACCCAGACGGTCATCCCCAACGCGAACGTCAACGACGGTGCGTACTACAGCTGTGACTTCCACCTGCCCGAGGGGTCGTGGGCGAACACGCAGAACACGGAGACGGCCCACGCCTACGCCTGGCACTTTCTGGTGTCGGCCTGGGCACCGCTCTGGCAGCACCTCTCGCGTGGCTACTACGCACGCGGGTTCTGGGAGGAGATAAACGCGGGCAACGCGAACACCTCGAACTGGTTACAGGGCGGCGGCATCGACCAGTTCGGCAAACTCCACGCTGTCAACTCCTTCGAGTCGGCGTGTGAGGGTGTCGGTGCCCGCTACGTCGCCGACGGTGAGCCCCACGCGGCGGCCATCTGGAACCCCGAGGGTGACATGGGCGACGCGGAGGTCTGGGAGATGACCGAACCACTGCCGTTTCTCGGTCGGGCGGTCAAACCAAACACCGGCGGCGCCGGCAGACGGGCCGGTGGTGCCGGGTTCGAGTCGCTGCGGACGGTCAAAGACGTCAGCAGGTGGTTGCTCTACGAGATGGGTAACGGGTACATGACCAGCGACGGCGGTCTGTTCGGCGGCTACCCGGCGGCCTCAGGCTACATCCTCAACGCCCAGGACACCGACCTCGAGGAGCGGTTCGAGAACGGGGAGGAGTACCCACAACACGACCTCGACCCGGAGAGCGGCGAGTTCGAGTCGAAGATAGACGGGGAGATAACCCGTCGACCGGAGGGTATCAGCACCCCCAAACAGTTCGACGACTACGACCTCTACCTGAACTACCTCCGTGGCGGCTCCGGTCTGGGCGACCCGATGGAGCGGGCCCCCGAGGACGTGCTCTCGGACATCCACGACGGCTACGTGCTCCCGCGTCACGCGAAGCAGGCGTACGCCGTTGTCGTCGAGAAGGTCGACGACGGCCCGAAGCACAACTCTGCGGTCCAGGGCGAGTGGGAACTCGACCGGGAGGCAACCCGGGAGCTCCGCGAGCAGCGCCGCGAGCAGCGCGTCGAGAACGCCCAGCCCGTCACCGAGTGGATGGAAGACGAGCGCGACCGCATCCTGAACGAGCGGGACCTCATCGACGACGTCAAGAAGACCTACGAGAGCAGTATGCGGATGAGCCGGCAGTTCGCCGAGTTCTACCGCGAGTTCTGGGACCTGCCCGCGGAGTTCGGGTTCGACCTCAGCGAGAAGGCCGAGACGTCACTCGAGAACCGCTTTGCGACGGGGCTCAAACGCAAGTGGAACAACCCGACAGAGGGCCACGAGACCTGGTGGAACGTCGGCCGCGACGACGAGCCCGCGGTGCCCTACACCTGGAGCGCCGACCGGTCGATAACCGACCTCTCGGGCCCGAGCGCCTCGTTTGGCGAGGCGACCCCGAAGCGAGCAACAGACGACGACTGACACGAGGTGAACACCGATGCCACAATCATACCCACGTGAACACATCGAGGACCTGGTCGACGACAACTTAGACTGGAACCAGCTCCGCGACATGATGAGCGACTACAAGGACGCAGACCGCTTCCAGACGGTCCGCAGTGTCCTGCAGGAGCGTGTCGACTGGGACGACCCGATAATCATCCCCTACGCCGACCATCTCTACGTTGTCGCCAGGTCAGAAGACGAGTGGATTATAAAGTGCGAGTGTGGCCACGAGTTCTGTGAACACGACCAGAACTGGAAGGCCGACGCGCTGATCAACGTCCGTGACACCGAGGAGGAGTATCTCGAGATCTACCCGGAGAACATGCATCCCCACCCCGAGTTCATGGAGCTCCGGGAGTTTTTCTGTCCGGGCTGTCAGACACTGCTTGAGGTGACGAACGTGATGCCCGGCTACCCGCTCATCCACGAGTTCGAACCCGATATCGAGACGTTCTACAACGAGTGGATCGACGAACCGATTCCGGCGCCGGAGCAGTCGGCCTGAGCGTCTCCCCCGGCGGTGGCAGGCGGAGGTTGTCGGCCCCGAACCCGGCGAGACCGAGTGTCGTCCCGACCGAACCCGGCGAGACCGAGTGTCGTCCCGACCGAACCCGGCGAGACCGAGTGTCGTCTCGACCGAACCCGAACAGACCTGTCTCCCGTGGCTGCCGGTGGTGCTGGTAGTGGGCCGTCCCGGCGGGCTATACCCCGGGGAAAGTTGTATATTCACCCTCGACATACGCGTGACAAACTCTGACATGCTAAGAGTCGAGTTCCAGATCGGGCTGTCGGGTATCCCGTTGCAGTTACTCGAGACCGGGGAGAACATCGAGAGCATCGAAGTCGACAATGCCTTTCCGGTTCCCGACAGCGACGAACTCCTCTTTCTGACGGTCTGTTCCGGGTCGAGTGTCTCCGAGGAGCAACTCTCCGCGGACCTGCCGGATGCCGATATCGTGTACGTCTCCCGGACCGGTGTGAGCCACCACACCTACCACGTGAGTGTCGTCGCCGACCGGTCGAGTCTCACTGTGCTGTCACTGCTGACCGAGAACCGGGCCGTCCCACACCGGATCGTCGGCCGGAACGCACACCTCGAGGTGGTGACCTCGGTCCGTGACTGGCAGCACCTGAAGCAGGTCGCCGGTGCCGTCGAGGAGGTGCACGGGTCACTGAAACTCGTCGGAACGACCCAGACCGACCGGCCGGGGTTCCCCCTCGGCACCGACAAGGTCCGACAGAGCGTCTCGGGTAAACTCTCCGAACAGCAACTGTCCGTGCTGGAGACGGCCTACCAGATGGGGTTCTTCCAGGTGCCACAGGAGGCGACCGCGGAGGAGATAGCGGGTGAACTGGGCATAAGTCGGTCGACCCTGAGCGAGCGTCTCCGCCGTGTCCAGCACAACTTCTGTACGCTTCTGTTCGGGGCGTACGGATGAGCGTAATCGTCGTCAGGTCGGCACAACAAGCGGAGTCGGTCAGGGAGGCGCTCCGCTCGGTCGTTCCGGACCACGCGACGGTCCACCTCGTCCGACTCCCCACTGTCGACAGCCTCGACCCGCTCGTCGAGGCGGTCGGTCCGACCCGGAACTACGGTGTCGACTTCACCACCCGTTGTCTACCGGACATCCCGTCGACCGTCGAGTTTGTCGTCGACCGTGCGGCCAGTTGCGTCTGTATCGGTATCTCCGAGCGGACCTCGACCGGAAAGGCGCGGATCGACCCGCTCACGCAGTCGCTCCTGCTCGAGGAGCGACTCTCGGGTACGCTCGTGGTCGGCAACGACGTTATTACCCTGCGGGAGATGGAGTACGACACCTGAGTGACGCCGACTCCCCGCTCAGTTCGGGTCAGCGACGGCAGTGCCGACCCCAGAGTACATCATGAACATTTATGAAGGATGCTGTGCTACGCACATCTGTCGATGTCTCACGATGTCACAACCCCGTCGACGGACAACGGCTCTCGTCCCCTGATTACGACAGATGTCGATTCGAGCTTCGACATTTTTATTACCCACAGGAGAGAGAGGAGTAACTGAACCGATGTCTGAGCCTTCCGTCGTCGTCGGTACGATCGGATCGGACGCACACGTTGTCGGGATCACCCTGCTCGAACACGCGCTGAAGGAGGCCGGGTTCGACGTCCGGAACCTCGGTGCACAGACGCCAAAGGAGGCGTTCGTCGAGGCGGCGGCCGAGACCGGCGCGAGTGCCGTTCTGGTGTCCTCGCTGTACGGCCACGCCGAACAGGACTGTGAGGGGCTCCACGAGGGGCTCGCCGAGGCGGATGTCGACCCGATGACCTACATCGGCGGGAACCTCGCGGTCGGACAGAGTGAGTTCGAGACGGTCCGGCGGCAGTTCCGAGAGATGGGTTTCGACGGCGTGTTCGACGCCGACGTGGAGTTCGAGGAGGTCGTCTCGACACTCCGTGCCGAACTCGGGATGGACGAACGTTCCACCCGGCTCACACAGGCCCGCTCGTGAGACCGATGGTCGAGGATACCCGGCTCACCGACGCGGAGCTCGAACAGCTCGATCAGACAGTCTGGGAGTCTGCGCCCGTGGAGTCTGCCAGCTTCGAGGAGGCGGTGGCCTTTCACGAGGGTCTCCCGGAACACAAGCGGTTCGCGGACGTGCTAGAGTCGGCCGACCGCGTTCTGACCCAGCCACGGGCGGGTGTCCCTCGGCTCGACGACCAGATCGACCTGCTCCAGACACTCACCGACGAGGGGGACGCGGACCTGCTACCGACGACAATCGACTCCTACACCCGCGACAACGCCTACGAGAAGGCACAGGCAGGCCTCGAACAGTCCCGCGAGACCGGCGAGAACGAGCTCAACGGCTTTCCGGCGGTGAACCACGGTGTCGACGGCTGTCGTCGGCTGATCGAGGCGGTGGACGCGCCGGTGCAGGTCCGTCACGGGACACCCGACGCCCGTCTCCTCGCGGCGGTCACACTCGCCGGCGGGTTCCAGAGCTTCGAGGGCGGCCCGATAACGTACAACCTGCCGTACACGAGCAAGTACGAGCTGGCGGAGACAATCGAGTACTGGCAGTACGTCGACCGCCTCAGCGGCGCCTACACCGAGCGCGGGGTCCCGATCAACCGCGAGCCGTTCGGGCCGCTCACCGGGACGCTCGTCCCGCCGTCGGTGGCGATCGCGATCTGCATCATCGAGGGGCTGCTGGCGGCCACCCAGGGCGTGCGCAGTGTCACACTCGGCTACGGACAGGTCGGTAACCTCGTGCAGGACGTGGCCGCGATCCGGGCGATGGAGCAACTCGGCACCGAGTACCTCCCCGAGGAGGTGACCGTCACGACGGTCTTCCACCAGTGGATGGGGGGGTTCCCGCGGGACGAGGCCCGCGCGAACGGGGTGATCGCACTCGGGGCTGCCACCGCCGCGGTCGTCGAACCGGACAAGATAATCACGAAGTCGCCACAGGAGGCCCGCGGGGTGCCGACGGCGGCGGCGAACGCCGCCGGCCTCCGGACGACCGGTCAGGTGCTGCAGATGCTCTCGGAGCAGTCTGTCGACCTCGAAGGCGTCGACCGGGAGCAGGACCTCATCGAGCGGTCCGTGCGGTCGCTGCTCGACGCGGTGTTCGACGCCGGTGACGGTGACGTCGCCCGGGGCACTGTCGAGGCGTTCGAGCAGGGGCTGCTCGACGTGCCGTTTCCACCCAGTGAAGCCGCCGACGGCGACGTACTGCCGGCGAGAGACGACGACGGCCGGGTCCGGCTACTGAAGTTCGGCAACCTCGCGGTCGACAGCGAGGTAAAGCAGATACACGACGCCCGACTCGAGACACGTGCCACGACAGAGAACCGGCGACCGTCGTTCCGGATGGTCGCCGACGACGTGTCCGCGATCAGTGACGGACGGCTGGTCGGCCGTCCGGGGGACGACTGATGACCCGGATCGAACGTGTCACCGCGACCCCGGGTGTGTCGGCGTTCTTTGCCGACGACCAGGCGGCGATCACCGCCGGGGCGGAGTCCGACGGGTTCGCGTACGCCGACAGCCCGGAGACGCCGGGGTTTGCCCGCATCCGCGAGCCAGGTGAGTCGTTGCTCGTCGAGTTGAGCCTGAGTGATGGCCGCGTCGTCCGGGGTGACTGTGCGGCGGTGCAGTACGCCGCCGCGGGCGACCGGGACCCGCTCTTTCGGGCCGCCGACCACGTCGAGGCCGTCGAGACACGGCTCGGGAACGCACTCGTCGGGCGCGAGGCGACGGCGTTGTCCCGCAACAGCGCGGTTCTCGGAGAGGCAGACGTGCACAGCGCGGTCGAGTACGGTCTCTCGCAGGCGCTGGTCGCCGCCGCGGCTGCCGCTCGCCGGACGACACAGACCCACGTGCTCGCAGACACGCTCGGGACAGAGCCCGCGACAGACCCGGTGCCGGTGTTCGGGCAGTCCGGGGCCGACCGGCGGCGCACGGCCGAGAAGATGCTGCTCAAGCGTGTCGCGGTGCTCCCCCACGGGCTGTTCAACAGTCTCGAGACGGTCGGACCGGACGGGGAACGGCTCGTCGAGTATCTGTCCTGGCTGTCCGACCGCGCGACCGAACTCGGGAGCTCCGACTACCGGCCGCGGTTTCACGTCGACATCTACGGGATGTTCGAGCGGCTGTTCGGACCACCCTACGACCGCCCGGCCGTGACCGCGTACGTCCGCGAACTCGAGCGGGCGGCGGCCCCCTACCCGCTCCAACTCGAGGAGCCGACAATCGCCGACGGCCGGGCCGACCAGATCGCGGCGATGGCCACACTCCGTGACGGTCTCGCCGACGCCGGCGTCGGGGTCGACCTCGTCGCCGACGAGTGGTGTGACAGCCGGGCCGACGTCGAGGCGTTTGTCGACGCCGGGGCGGCCGACCTCGTGCAGGTAAAGACACCGGACGTCGGTCGCCTCCTCGAGAGCGGCCGTGCGGTCGAGTACTGTGCGGG
>JAQCNM010000163.1 GCA_028275025.1 Halovenus sp. | reverse complement strand
TTTGCTCATCGCCTGCTCTATGTTCACAATCTATCATACACTGTTTGTTACCTAACTGAGCTGAATGTGTCTCTCTTCGGGTGACCAGTCGATTGCCGCCGGATCTGTGTCAGCAACAGACCACTCGGCGAGATATAATACGACTGTCGACAGGTCATGGTACCGATACGAACAGGTGAGAGACCGGAGCCCGGGGCGCGAACCTATCTCACCGTAATGTTTTTAATTGTTAACGTGTGACAAACTTACTGATGTCGCACGGAGAACCGAGCAGGCCAAGTCAGGTCAGAGGTGACTACACATGGCAAAAAAAGAACCGGTAGACCTGGGACGTCGGATCAGTCACGTTGACGCGGAACGCGGCGAGGAGTCGGTAGAGACGTTCGTCAGGTTGCAGGATGTCGACGAGTTCGATCCGGTGGAGTCGAATATGACAGCAGAGTACCTCAAAGAGATCACGATAGACGACGTGACGTCTGCCCCGTTCATGTTCACGAAAGGCATGCCACTGGAGGAAAACGAGGATGGGGACAGATACAGCCAGGGGATTGTGTCGAAAGAGCGTAAAATGGAGAACTACCGGAACCCGGTCAGGTTCAGGTCGGCGCTCACGGGGTCGGGGAAGAAGTTCGAACGCGGAGGTGAGCGGGCGTTTATCGGCGTGCCGAACACGTACACCATCGGGCTACAGGGGATGGAAACTTGGCGCGGTATCATGCCGGGGGCGCCGAGGCCCATGGGGGTGGAGAACGCCGCAGAGATGATCGACCTCTACGCTATGGAACAGCTCCGGGACGTTCCATTTACGGCCTGGCCCAACGAACCCGGCGGGGGTGGGCCACAGACTGTCTCGGAGATAACAGCGGCCGATTCAGATGTGCCGAAACCGCTGAGAGAGACGCTCAGACAGTTAGAGACAGACCTCCAGACGGCCAGTGATAGGGCCGAAGACGAGGAGGAGTACGACGGCCCGTGGTACAGTGTCGACAGGCTGTTTATAAACGACGACATCGATTCAGTCGACTCGTGGGGACCGTACGTCTCACAGTTCCTCCTCCACGAGGTCAACCTGTGGGCGCTCCCGGCCGACCAGCGGTATCTCCGGTACGAGAGGGGAAAAGACTACAACAACACAAAGGCCGAGTGGTTGGACACGCTGGAGGGCAAAGATCAAAATGCGGCGGAGTACAATCCGAACACCCCGTCCGGAGACAACCCGCGCGGGTACATCGCAACCCCGCGACATCTCGCGACTATCGTCAACGCGGAGCCGCCGTACCAGGAGTATCTGATCGCCGCGTTGCGCCTGATCGGCACGGTCGAGTTCGACCGGCGTCTGGAGTACGTGGTTCCGGACACCGACGGGGACGGAGAGACAGAGATCGACGTGTTCGACTACGTCGACGGCGGGCCGATAGGTCTGTTCGAGCTACTGGCACGGGTCAGTCGGCACGCGCTACTCGCTGCGTTCTTCCAGAAGTACTACGTCCACTTCCGGTGTCGACCCGAGACCTACGCCGGTCGGGTCCGTGCCCAGCAGCAGGAGAGCCAGACTGACCTCGAGATAGACGAGCTACTCATAGAGTCCGAGATTCTGCGAAACCGGACGGGAGAGGAGAACCTCCTCTCGTCAGCATACGAGGAGGGATCACCGGTACATCCGGCGTATCCGAGCGGGCACTCGGTTATCGCAGGGGCCTGTGGAACCGTGCTCAAGACGTGGTTCGAGGACGAGGACTGGCCCGAGGGGCTGCCGTACTACGTCCCCACACACGACGATGACACGTTCGGGACGTTCGGGACGGGGCTCAAAGACCTGAAGAGTGACGCGGACTGTGCGGGCGTTCCGGCCGGACACAACGGTGTCGCCCAGGAGATAGACAAGCTGATGGCTAATGTCGGTATCGGCCGGATGTTCGCCGGGGTACACTACTACAGTGACCACTACGAGGGGGTGAAACTCGGCGAACAGGTGGCCGTCGGAGTGATGGCCGACATCTTCAATCGGGCGGACGAGGCAGTGACGGAGAGACCGGGATTCACACCGTATCTCGAGTACGACAGAGAGCGCTTGGTAGACGAGGAGACACTCAACGACCTTCGGGAGAAAGCGAGCGACAGGTGAACCGAGCACGCTACCGACCCCGGCAGCCCTCGCTCGCAGCCACCACACGTCCCGTCGCGTGACAGCCACGTGGTCGGGGCGTGGACCTCACTTTACTCCGGGAACAACGCGACAGACAGCCTCGGTCCCGCTCGTGAGTACACGGCTCTTGCTGTCACCGCTGTGAGAACACGACCGGCCAGCGTTCGAGCCGGTCTCGGCACGCCGGTAGCCGGCCACGGGCTATCCGGAGTGTCCGTTCGGGAGCAACCGCCCGGCGAGCCCGAACAGGAACAGGTACAGCGGGCGGAGAAAGTAGTTGACCATCCCGACAAAGCCGAGCAGACCACCGATAGACTGCAGTTCGCCGGCCGTTGCCGACGGTTCGACGACGAACACGGCGAGCACCGCCACCACCGGGCCGACCCAGAGGTCCCGGGCGTGAGGGCCGACCGCCTGTCCCATCAGGGGCGGGAGTTCGGCCAGTCGACGCCGGAGCGTGGCGAGGCTCACACCGACACCGAGCACCGCCACCAGGAGTGGCAGGGAGGCACCGAGCCCTGCCAGCCCCGGGACGATGAGCACGACACTCCCGGCCAGCAGGGCGAACGTCACACTGAGTGTCTGCTCTTGCCAGTCTGTCATCACAGGCGAGCAGGGGGGCCGCGGATTAAGCGCTTTCGAGTCTGCCGGCGTGGGAACCAACGTGTCGGTCGGAGTCCGGTGTCCCCGGAGAACGCACTTGTACCGGTCTGTGTTAGTGTCGGTGTGCATCCGAACGTCTCCAGGGTACGAGAGGTGGTGGCACTGGTCCGTGCCCAGCAGCTCCCGTTTCTGGCCGCGGCTATCGCGTACTACGCGTTTATCTCCGTCGTGCCACTGCTGATTGTCACGTTCGTGGCCACGACTGCGGTCGCCGGTGACACACTCGCCGCGGAGCTCGTCGACTCGCTCGACGGCCTGCTGACAGCCGAGGCAACAGACCTGCTCGCGTCCACACTCGTCGAACCGTCGGGACGGGGCGGTGTGACGGCCGCCGGGGCGGTCGTCCTGCTGTGGGGCGCACTGCGTGTGTTTCGCGGTCTCGACGTCGCGTTCTCGGCGGTGTACGGCGTCTCACTCGACAAACCACTCCCCAAGCAGGTGGCCGACGCGCTGCTGGTGCTCGCCGCGGTCGGGCTGGCGGTGACGGCGACAGTGCTCGGTGGTGCCTTTCTCTCGCTCAGCCCGGTCGGGGTTCGAGCGGTCAGTGGACCCCTGACGCTCGCGGCAGTGCTACCACTCGTGTTCTTTCCCCTCTACTACGTTTTTCCGGCACGGGATGTCACCCTCCGGGAGGCCGTGCCCGGCGCGCTGGTCGCCGGTCTGGGCTGGACCGGGCTGGGTGCCGTGTTCGGCCTCTACGCGTCACGCGCCGGGTCGTTCCAGCTCTACGGTGTTCTGGGCGGCGTGCTCTTGCTCCTGGTCTGGTTTTACTTCGCCGGGCTCGTGTTGCTGGTGGGTGCGGCGGTGAACGCGGTGCTCGCGGGCCGACTCGAGGACCGGCAGTTACAACACGACCGACCCCGACGGGGTAACCAACGAGCGACAATGGGCGACGACAGACCGGTCGAACGGCAGGACCGAACCGACGGCGAGAACGGCGACACCGCCACGACACACCAGTCCGACAAGGGGTCTGTACGGGGTAGACAGCGCCGCCGTGACGACACGGACGGCGACCAACGGACCGACGAGGTCGTCACGGAGTCGGAGCTCGAGGCGCTCCGCGAGCGCATCGAAGGGTTCGAATCCGAGATAGAGGACCGCACCGTCCACCGTGACGAACTCGAGCGGGACTTAGAGCAGTACGTCCGCCGGCGGGTCCGTCGTGGACACGCACGCGACTGGGGGCCGTACCTGGTGTTGCTCTACGGGACGGTGATGACACTCGGCGCGTTCGTCTTTCTCGGCGGTGGGTGGGCCATACTCGCGATGCTCGTCATCTGGCTGTCGACACTCGGCCTGTACGCGCTGATGGTCATCGTCGGCGTCACCGCCGGGGCGCTCGCGCTCCCCGGCCGAATCGCCGACCGTCTCCGCAGCCTGCGGAACCTGCGCTGACCACCCCGCCGTCGGGCGGCAGACACAGGTCTCGCGGGCCCCGAGACCCCCGACCGTGTCGGACCGACCGAGAGACACAACGGTTTATTCGGTACACCCCGGACCGTGTGTATGTTCGTCGGTGTCGACGGCTGTGCCGATGGGTGGATCGCAGTCTGGTACGACGCGAGTGGCTACGCGGGTGCGGGCCTCTACGAGAACATCGGGGCGCTGTGGGCGGACCACGGCGAGGCGGCCGAGCTGGTGTTGGTCGACGTGCCGATCGGGCTCAGAACCGCCTCCAGCGAGAAACGACCCTGTGACGACGCCGCACGGGACCTCCTCAGTCCGACCCGCCACAGCAGTGTGTTCCCGGTACCGATTCGGGCAGCCGTCCACGCCGACAGCTACGGGATGGCAAAGACGGTACAGGAGGAACGCACCGACGGGAGTCTCGGTGTGCAGTCCTGGAACATCGCAGACAACATCGCGGAACTGGACACGTTTCTCCGGGAGACGGCCCCCGAGGCCATTGGAACCGTTCGCGAGGCACATCCGGAGGTCTGTTTCTGTGCACTCGACGGCGGTTCGCCGGCACAGTACTCGAAGACCGGCCAGCCTGCGGCCGCGTTCTGGGAGCGCATCGACGTTCTGGAGACTGCCGACGAGGCGGTGCTGGACCACGTTCGCCGTGCTGGGGCAGGTATCGACGCCGCCGTCGGCAACGACGACATCGTCGACGCGTTCGTGCTCGCGCTCACGGCCCGACCGGGGGCCGGGTCGCTCGAAACCCTCCCGGCAGAGCCACCTGTCGACGCCGAGGGACTCCCGATGGAGATGGTGCTCCGCCGGTCCGGGTAGGCAAACCGGTGTCGGACCGGACACGAGTGAAACAGGAGGTGTCCGGAACCGCCCGACACGAGGTCTGCCGGCTGACTGCCGGTTCAGAGCCTGGCAGTGTCGTACCGCCGCCGGTCACCGTGACAGACAGAACCCTGGTCTCGACGGGACAGCGACCACACACCGCTCCCCGCTGACCGCGTCGGTCCGCGGGAGCCCCCCTCCCGTCGGTAGTTCCCCCTGTGGTGTCACAGGAAACAGGTGAGGTTTTGTCCGTCCAGCCCCTGTAAGTGGTAATGAGTGACCGCCCGGAGGAACTCGCAGGTGTCGAGACCGTCGACTGCACCGGCCAGCAGGTGCTCGTGACCGGGTCGACGAGTGGTATCGGCCGGGCAACTGCGCTGGCGCTCGGCCGTCTCGGTGCTGACGTCGTCGTGCACGGACGGGACCCGGAGGCGGGAGCCGAGGTGGTCGACGAACTCGCCGGTCTCGGGGTCGACGCGGAGTTTCTCGCGGCGGACTTTGCGAGTGTCGAGGAGGTAGAGCGACTCGCCGCGGCGGTTCGGGCCGAGACTGACGGGCTCGACTTGCTCGTCAACAACGCCGGTGGTCTGTTCCGCGACGCCGCGGTCACCGACCTCGGGGTCGAGTACACCTTCCACGTCAACCACCTGTCGCCGTACCTGCTGACCGTCGAACTCCTCGACCACCTGGCTCCGGATGCGAGAGTTGTCACCACCGCCTCCGCAGCCCACACCGGTGCCTCGCTGAGTCTGGACCGGGT
>JAQCNM010000161.1 GCA_028275025.1 Halovenus sp. | reverse complement strand
CAGTCGAGTGTCACGAGCGACGCCAGCCAGTCCAGATACTGGACGTAGAGCGGGTCGCTCTCGTCCCAGAACTCGGCCTCTGCGTCCGGGAACGGGGGGGACTCGGCCCCGCCGAGGGTGTCGGTGAGGTCACCGATCGACGTCGCAACGACAAACAACACGACCGTCACGACGAGGCTCGCGACACCGGCCCAGGCAACGCGGTAGGCGATGTATCGACCCCTGTTCATCTGCCTCGGGAGCCGGTACGAGGGTGACCAACATGAACGTTTCCCGCACCGAACAGCTCAGACCGGCCAGGGCCAGGGTAGCGCCGACGCCCGAGCACTCGACGCAGCCCCTCCGGCCGGCTGTGTCGGGTGGTACCGACTGGGGTTGTCCCGGCGAGCGGGTGTCGAGCACCGTGGCCGTCGAAGGGGAGAGTGGGTGTGAGACCGTCTGGTGTGCCGTGGGGGGAAAGCAGAACGGACTTTGCCGCCCGTGCCGTAGCTGCTCGCGTGAGCGAGACACGCGAGGCCGGACAGCCCGACGACGGGTCCGGAGACACGGGCGACCCGGGGTTGGGAGAGGGCCCCGAAGACGGCGGGTTGGCGGCCGGGATACAGCCCGACATCCCGGGCGGGGTCGACGACGCAGACGGCGGGGAGACCGTCGGACCGGACGTGCCGACAGACGCGGACGTCGACCCGGAGCTACGGACGCTTTTCTGGAAGCTGGTGCTTCTGTACAAGCTAACGGTGTTCGGGGGAACACTCGGCGCTCTGTTGCTCGTCTTCGACCGGGGTCCAAACGTCGGCCTGGAGCTGTTCGGCGGCGCAGTCGTGTTGCTCGGCTACACGCTGTACCGGACCGGACAGGCCAAGACACGCATCGACGCGGGCGAGTTCCACGACGGCCCGGAGGCGGGGGGACGGTCGGCAGGTGCGACCGCCGGCCCGGGACAGGAGGGCGAGCCGTGACCGGGCGTGTCGTGCGGGACGACGCGGGCAACCGGTACGTGCTGGAAAAGCGGTCCGGCGAGAGCAGCCGTGTGCGCGACCCGGAGACCGGCGAGCGGAGCCACCTCCCGAACGAGTCACTCGAACCCGTCGACGCGTCACCGCTCGACGTCGCGACAGCGGCACTCTCCTCCGAGGGGGTGGCACTGGTCACGGGTGTCCCCGACGAGCGGGCGCTCGGACTGCTGGTCGAACTCGACGAGCGCGGCCCGACCCGGGTTCGTACCCTGCTCGACATCTCGACGCTCTGTGAGGGTGACCTGCACGGTCTGCTCGTCGCGCTCCGGGCGGCCGGGCTGCTCGCCGAGGTGACAGTCGCGGGCGAACGCGGGTACGAGACGACGGCCACCGCACACACAGCGCTGGAACAGTTGCGCTGAGCGGGCCCGACCGACCGGTGTTTATTGCGACAGGGCCCGAGAAACGGCCATGCAGCTCGGAGCGGCCACCTGGCCGGCGGCAGACGCCTCGGAGACAGAGCTAGCGGTGCTCCCTGTCGGGAGCACGGAGCAACACGGCCCACACGCACCGCTCGGCACCGACACGCTCGCCGCGGCAGCGGTCGCCGAGGGCGGGGTCGAGCGGTCCGACCACGAGGTGGCCGTTGCCCCCGCCGTCCCGGTCGGTGTCGCCGAGGAGCACCGGCGGTTCGCCGGCACACTCTGGGTCTCACCGGAGACGTTCCGGTCGTACGTGCGCGAGACGGTCGAGAGTCTCGCCGCACACGGCTGGACGCGGGTGGTCGTGGTCAACGGGCACGGTGGCAACGTCGCCCCACTCGAAGAGGTGTGTGCCCGTCTCAGCCGTGACGGGACCGCCGACGCCGTCGCGTTCACCTGGTTCGACGCGGTCGACCTCGAGGCGATGGGCGTCGAGATGGGTCACGCCGGCCCGGTCGAGACGAGTCTCCTGCTTGAGCTCCACCCGGAGCTGGTCGACGAGACCGAGTTCGACAGAGCAGCGGCCGGTGCCGCGGACCACTGGGGCGAGTGGGTCGGCGGTGTCAACCTCGCCCACGACAGTGACACGTTCACCACGAGTGGGGCCGTCGGTGACCCCACCGAGAGCAACACCGAACTCGGCACACGGCTGTACGAGGCGGCGACCGACCGGCTCGCGACACTGCTCGATGCCGTCGCCACCAGGCCGGGAGAGGAGTGAGGAACGGTCGTGGAACACCGGTGAACTGTCTCGAACCGCCTCGAAAAAGGGGTAGCCGGGAGAGACGACACGCCGACAGTCCGGCCGTCGGGGGAGAGACGGCCCGGAGTGGGTTCCCAGTCTGCCGGGTCGGACAGGCAGCCACCCGGCATCGTGTACTCGGGGAGGGGACAGTACGAGCGCTGTCCCGCAACACTGTGGCTACTGAAGTGCGTCGAGCCGGAACTCGAAGGCCGCGACCGGGAGTTCGAGATCGTGCTCGACGAGCACCGCAGGGTGAAGCTCCCCGACGACGCCGGCGGACTCCCCGTCGACGACGACCGACCCACTCCGGCCGTCGATAAACGAGGGGTGGGCGGTCGGCGGCGTCTCTAAGCCCGCATCGAACGCCCGGACCAACGCCTGCAGGCGGGCACGGGCGTCCTCGTACGAGGCCTCCGGGTCGGCGAGCACACCGGCGACGGTCCGGTGCTCGGCGACACCCGTGTTCTCTGTCTCGTCACGGGCGGCGACCATCCCCACCTCGGCGAGGTGCTGTGGGTACGGCCGGTGGGTGTTGTTTTCGAGTACCTGCACGATCGAGGGGAGTGCCCAGGTCCGGACGACGGTGTAGGCGGCGCTGTAGGGTTCGCGGATAGTGACCGGTCGACTGCCGCCGACGGCGTCGTTCTCGGGGGTGAGCCGCATCCGCTCGAAGAGCTCCCGCTCGCTGGTCAGGTGGAAGTTCAGCAGGTCCTCGAACCCGAGTCCGACGAGCGTCTCGCGGGTCGCGTCCTCCAGACGAGACCGCTCGTGACGGCCGCCGACCGTCGAGACGTCCGGGTACCGCGGGCCGAGGTCGTTGAAACCGTACGCCCGGCCGATGTCGTCGATCACGTCGATAGGGTGCAACACGTCGACGCGGTAGGGTGGGACCGACACCTCGTAGCTGTCCGGGTTGTCGTCGGTGTCGGCCACCGACAGCCCCGACCGTTCGAGACAGTCGACCACCGTCTCCCGGTCGAACGTGCGGCCGAGCACCGACTCGACCCGGTCGTGAGCGACTGTCTTCTGTTTCGTCTCCAGGTTCGGCCGGTCGAGCGTGTCGCCGGCGTGCTCGCCGGGTGCGGTGGGGTCGTACTGCACGTCGACGCGCTCGATCTGCCCGCCACGGGCCGAGAGCGCGTAACAGACCACGTTCAGCATGCGGTCGATAGTCCACTGGTCTGTGCCGGTCATCTCGACGAGCAGGTCGCGGGAGTCGGTCGTCACCTCGGTCCGGCGGCCGTTGACGACCGGCGGAAACGAGAACAGCCCGATATCGTCGTAGATGGCGGGGTAGCGTGGCAGGTCCGCCACGAGGTCCGCGTACTCGGTGCCGATGTGGTGGCGCTCGACGACCTCCCTGGGGGTGAACTCCGCGTTGCTCTCGAGCGGGACGAACCGCTCGTCGTCGGGGTCCATCGAGGTGTAGGTGAGTGACTTTCCGCGACCGTCGTCCCGGTCGGTCGCCGGGACACCCTTTAACATCGTGAGGTCGTGGACACCGATTGCCCCCTTTCCACGGGCCCGGCCCATCGTGGCGTGGAGCTTCTCTTGAAGTTGTATCAGTGACGCGAGCGCGGTCGTGCTCAGGTCGAGTCCACGGACCACAGCACCGGTGACGTACGGCCGCTCCGGCGGGGTGTCGACGACCTCTATCGTCCACTCGGCGTCGTTCGTGTCGGGCACGTAGACGCCGCGGGCCTCCCCGTAGTTGTACCGGAGCGCCCGGGCCAGCCCCTCGACCGAGAGCCAGTCCAGCCGGTCGGGCTCGAACTCGAGTTTGAACGCCCCGTCCTCGGCCGTGCCCTCGTACTCGACACCGAGTTCGAACAGGTCTGCGAGCAGCTCGTCGTCGTCGAGACGCTGTCCGGTCAGTTCCCGTAGTTCGTCGGGGTCGACGTTGATAACGGGCATCAGTACAGCACCTCCTCCGTCCGCAGGTACTCCAGGTCGACGAGTGTTCCGTGGACGTCACGGATATCCTCGGCACCGGTGGCGAGCATCATCAGCCGTTCGAGTGCGAGCCCCCAGGCCATCACGTCGGCCTCGACACCGAGTGGCTCCAGCATCTCCGGCCGGAACAGCCCCGAGTTCCCGATCTCGATGCGCTCACCGGTCTCGGGGTGGCGGCCGAACAGCTCGAAGCTCGGCTCCGTGTACGGGTTGTAGGTGGGCTTGAACTCCAGGTCGGTGATGCCGAACTGCCGGTAGAACTCGGTGAACGTCCCCATGAGGTCACGCACCGACAGCTCCTCGGCCATCACCCACCCCTCGATCTGGTAGAACTCGAGGAGGTGGGTGGCGTCGAGTTCGTCGTTGCGGTAGGCTTTCTGGACACTGAACCAGCGCTGTGGCGGTTCGAGGTCACCCAACGCCTCACCCGCGAGGTGGCGCGCGGTAAGCGACGTGGTGTGGCCCCGGAGTGCGAGCCTGGCGGCGAACGCCTCGTCCCACGGCGACCGGTAGCCCTCGCCGTCCGGGCCGACCCCATCACGGTGGGCGGTTCGCACACGCTCGACCAACTCCGGCGGGAGCTCGTCGATAGACTCCGGCTCGGACAGCGCAAAACGGTCCCAGTGGGTGCGTGCCGGGTGGTCCTGTGGCATGAACAGGCAGTCGTGGATCCAGAAGTCGGCGTCGACAGCCGGCCCTTGCATCTCCTCGAACCCCATACCGACGAACACGTTCTTGACACGGTCGGCCATCTGCCGGAGCGGGTGTTTCCGGCCGGCCTGGACCGCAGGGGCCTCGGCGGCGACGTTGTACTCGGCAAAGTCGACGTCGCGCCACTCGCCGCTCGTGAGCAACTCCGGTGTGAGCCGGTCGACACGGTCGGCGGCCTCGACACCACTCATCAGCGCCGTCACCCCCTCGTCGGTGAGACCGACGAGTCGCCGGGTCTCCTCACGGCGTGTCACCAGTCCACGCTCGGCGAGGCGCTCGAACGGACCCTCGGACGGCTCCTCGTCGCCGGCTAATGCCGCAAGCGCCGCGGCCTCGGTGTCCTCGTCGGGGTCGGCGTCCGACGCCGGCCTGACCTCGCCACGCTCTATCTCACCGTACCCCTTGCGGGCGAAGTTCGCGAGCGCGATGTCGACGGCGTCGCCGTCCAGACCGGCGGCGTCGACGACAGCACCGATCGCCGCCCCGGTCTCGTCGGCCTCGCAGGCGGCCTCGTACAGCCGAATCTCCGGGAGCCCCGCCTCGACGTAGCGGCGACCCTCCGCGGTGAGTGCCAGCCGCTCGGTCGGCTCCTCGGTGACCGCAACCAGCCCCGCCTCCTCGAGTGCGAACGCGGCACCGGTCGCCGTCTCGGGCTTGAGTGTGGTCTCCTCTGCTAGCTCGGTTATCGGTCTGTCCTCCTGTGCGTCGGCGGCCCGGAGGACCGCCACCTGTGCTTCGGGGAGTTGCATTCGTTGGTCATACACCGCAGGTCGGTCAGTTAACGGTTCTCACTTGGTCGTGCAGGCCACAGACACGACACGGGCCCGCAGTGTGAGGGGTTTCGCCGTTTCTGTCCGGTGTGGACAGAAAACGGGTCCACGCTCACCGCCGCAGAAAGAAGACAGACCCCGGTGTGGTTATCTGACGGCCGCTGTGTCGGGGGTGGGGTCTGAACATCATGCGTATGGCAGTATCACTGACATTAAAAAGATTGCGAATCCGGCCTGACACGCCGCGGATCGGCTGTCGGGTGTGTGTTCATGGCGGTCGTGTCTGTCGGGGACCGGGGTACGACGGCAGAACAGACACCCGGGTGGCCCGTCTACGGACACCCGATGGGCGATATCCCCGACAGCCTCACCGAGGCACTGACAGCCGTCCGGACGGCCGGTCGGCCGGCACTGGAGGCCGGGGCGGGGGCGGGCAACGCGACGGCCGCTCTCCGTGCCGGTGACGCCACACCGGTGTACCCGGTCACGGACGACCACGACCACGCAACCGGTGTCGGCGAGCGGTTCACCGACGACAGCGCGGTTCACCCCCTGGAGGCGAACCTGCGGGCAGTCCCACTTCCGGACGACACCGTCGAGGTGGTCACCGCACACGGCCTGTTCAACCTGGTCCCGACGACGGACACGACCGGTATCGTCGCGGAGTTGACCCGCGTCACCGCCTCCGGCGGAGAGATCGTCGTCGACGACTACGGTCCCGTGCACGAGACGACGCGGGCCCTGTTCGGCGCCGGGAACGCGGTCTCGGAGCTACTCAAGGGAGAGCCGACGTACACGTGCTACCCCGCGGCGCACCTCCGGAGTCTGTTCGAGGCACACGGCTGGAGACACGTCGAGACGAGGAGTCTGCTGGAGCCCGTGCCGTGGACGGCCGCCCTGCTCGACGCCCACGCGGAGGCTGCGACCGACCGCACCGACACGCTGAGCGACCCGCTCGGCACCGCTGTCCGGGAGCACGTCGAGGAGGTGCGCGGGCGTCTCGGGACAGGCAGTGAGACCGGGCGGATGTACAGCGTCCGGCTGGAACTGCGGGGCGGAAAACGGGGGGAGCAATCCTAGAGGCTGTGGTCGCTACCCGAACGGGCCCGCTCCGGGCACCGCGACGGACCCGTCGGGGCTCAGTACTGTCCCATCAGCCCCTGTCGGCGGGCACGCTGGTGGGCACGCCGCAGGGTGTAGTAGCCAACAGCAAAGTACAGACTGCTGGTGGCGACGAGCAGGCCAAGCTCCGCGGGTGCAAACTCCCACAGCCGGAGCCCGTCGTTCATCGCCCGGCGCAGCAGGTAGCTCCCGTGAGAGACCGGGAGGAGCTTGAGCGCCGGGTACGTTCCCGCGGGGGCGGCGATCAGCCCGATGAACCCCCACTGGACGAGCTGGAACAGGTTCTCGATGCGCTTGTAGAGCAGCGCCAGTCCGGCGAAGGTGAGACCGATCCCGCCGATAGAGGCGAGTGTGAGCACACCAAGCGGCAGCACCGTCAGCGGGTCGACCGCGAGCCACTTTCCGGAGACTGCCATCATCACGACCAACAGGGACAGCCCCCACAGGAGGCTGAACACGACGTTGACCAGCATCTTCGTCAGCATGACCGTACCGAACCCGTGGGGCGAGATGAACAGGCGTTCGAGCGTGCCCCACTGGGCCTCGCGGGTGACGTTCCAGGACAGTCCGGAGTAGGCGACCATCGCGAGCGTCCAGATGAACATGCCGACGATGATACCCCCGAGCGAGTCCGTGAGCGAGGGGCCGACGGCCGCGCGACCGCCGAAGAAGATGATACCGAACAGGGCCACGAGCGTGAGAAACCGGGTCGCGGTGTTGAGTGGGTACCGGACCAGTAGGGTGAACTTCTTCCGGGCGATCACCGACACGAGGGCGAGCCAGGACGACGGCCGCTGATCGGTGTCGACCGGTTGTTTCTCCGCGGTGGCCATCAGCGGTCACCCCCCGACTCCGGCACAGAGCCGGCGGCGACGGCCTCTCTCTCCCTGGTCTCGTCGGGAGCCGACCCGTCTGCTGTCGGTTCGGGGGCCGCCGACCCAGCGGCGATACGCTCACCCTCGGCCGTGTCGACGGCGTGCTCGTCGTCGACCAGTCGGAGAAACACCTCCTCCAAGTCCGGGTCCGGCGACTCGAGAGCCGCTATCTCCTGACCTGTCTCGGCGAGTACGTCCATCACGTCGTAGACGGTCCCGCTGTCGGTGTCGACCCACTCGACGACGGTCTGGTCACCGTCACGGCGACAGACCGCGTCAGCCTGCTCGAGTCGGCGGCGGACGGACGCCCGGACCGACCCGTCGAGAACGACCCGGTGGGACTGGGTCTGGAACACGTCGACCAGGGCCGCGGTGTCGTCGTCGGCGATGACCTGTCCGTTGTTCAGGATGATGACCCGGTCGCTGACGGCCTCGATGATGTCGAGGTTGTGACTCGTCAGCACGATGCTGATCTCCTCCTCCTCGGCGAGTCGGCGGAGTTCGGTGTGGAGGTCGTGGGAGGTCTCGACGTCGAGTCCGAGTGTGGGTTCGTCCAGAAAGATAACGTCGACGTCACGGGCGAGCGTGCTGGCCAGCGAGACCTTCTGTTTCATCCCCTTCGAGAGGTCGTTGACCGGCGTATCCGCCCGGTCGAGGAGGTCGAGTCGGTCGAGCAGTTCGTCGTGGCGCTCCCGGACTGCACCGGGACGCTGTCCACCCAGTCCGGCGAAAAACTCCAGATTCTCCCGGACTGTGAGCCGCCAGTAGACGTTGCGGTCCCCCTCGAGCATCGCACCGACGTGGCTGTGTGCCCGCTGTGGTGACTCGTAGACGTCGACACCACAGATAGAGACCTGCCCGGCGTCGGGGAGCACCAGCCCCAGCATCGACTTCACCGTCGTCGTCTTGCCCGCCCCGTTCGGGCCGAGCAGTCCGACTACCCTCCCCCGCTCGATGTCGAACGAGACACTGTCGATGGCGGTCACGGCGTCCTCGCCGCTGCCGTACTGTTTTCTTAGTCCGTCGACACTGATGACCGGGTCCTCGTCGCCCGGAGTCGTCCCGACCGCGTGATCACCTGTCGAGTCGCGCATTGGCATACATGACTGCAGGAACTGGGCCGACATAAACATAAGCTGAACAGCAGTTCTGTTCCGCGAGTTACCGAAATTTTGTTCACCTTCGGTGCAGCGACAGCGTTCTGACGGGGGAGACGAACCTCCGGAGGTCGACCGGGACACCGGGCCGGGTGACCGAATCGACCGGGACGCTCAACTGTTCGTGGACACAACAGAAGGTATGCGATACCGGCTGACGGACGTCGAGACGGTGCAGTCGGAGGGGTCCTGGCTGTTCACCGTCAGGACCGACAGGGGTGATCAAGAGGTGATGTTGCTCCCCTGCGAGGAGGGTGTCGAGGCCTGGGTCAACCGTTGCACCCACCAGGACCAGCGGCTCTACCGCGAGGGCGTCGGGGTGGTGACCCGCGACGGGGGGGTCGTCTGTCCGAAACACGGCTCGGTGTTCGACGCCTGCACGGGCGGGTGCGGAAACGGCCCCGCCGCCGAAACGACACTGCTGACCGTCGACATCACCGTCGAGAGCGGCCAGGTCTACCTGACCGACGACAACGCCCGCTTTCTCCACGACGGCGGCACCGACGACGACGGTGACGACGGTATGCCCGAGTCGACCTCACATCTCGGGTTCTGAACGTCGCTCCGCCGGGACTACTGAACCGAGAGGTCTCTCGGTGCTAGATTCCGGGTCACCACGACCGCGCCCGCGGCCGTCACCCCGACGAGCAGGGCGACCAGAATCAGGTTGATGATGAGACCACCGAAGTTGAGCGAAGCGCCGTCTGTCGCAACCGACACCAGCAGCGACGACACGAAGAAAAACACCGCCGCACCCGCAGCAACCGAGCTACCGGCGATCACGAGCAGTTCCTGACCGCCGCCCCGGAGGTTCTGTCCGAGCCAGGTGCCGAGAAAGAGCCCGACGACCGAGAGAACGACCAACATCGTCGGCACGATACCAGAGAGGCTGAGTGTACTGACAGCAGCGCCGAGTCCGCCGCCGCTCGCCTCGAACACCGGTTCGTCGATCGCGTCGACTAGAATAAACAGGACACCGAGTCCGAGGCCACCGACCCCGAACAACCCGGCGAGGTACACCACCCACTCCTGGAGGTAGTTCGTATCGACGTTCAGCCCAGTCTGTGCCTGTCGGCCGCGGGCCTGGCCCATCGGCTGTCCACCCTGTGGCTGACCCGTCGGCTGCCCGCCCCGTGGCTGGTTCTGCGGTTGCCCGCCCCGTGGCTGGTTCTGCGGTTGCCCGCCCTGTGGCTGGTTCTGCGGTTGCCCGCTCTGTGGCTGATTCGGCGGTTGCCCGCTCTGTGGCTGATTCGGCGGTTGCCCGCCCTGTGGCTGGTTCTGCCTGTCCTCGTCGCGTTCGCCGTTATCCTCCCCTGACATCAACTCTCACATGGCACAGGGAGCATAAAAACATGTTGTGGGTTAGTGACGAACAGACACGACTGCGGGTAGTGTCAGGCCGCCACGGGCGGGGACCACTCCGCACACCAACTGCTCCGTCTGACGCACGTCTGACGAAGCGTTTTGATGACAGAGACCGAACCCCAGGTGTGCCGAGTCTCGAACGGGCCTACGACCGTCGCTGGGAACGGTTCGGGGACCCGAGTCTGGTGGGTGCAGGGCTCGTACTCGTCGGTGTGGGTGGGCTGGCGGTGCTCGTGGCGATGGTGCTGGTCGGGCTCCGACCCGAGAGTGAGACCGCGAAGGAGGCGGCCGGTATCGCGGCCGGACTGGGGGTGCCGGCGATGTTGCTCGGGGTGGTCGTCGTGCTGCCGGCGAGCAGGCGCAACCGTCTCGGTGTGCTCGCCGGGGTGGGTCTGACTGTCGTCGGGGTGGCCCTGTTCTGGGTCGCCTACCCCGGGAGGTGGACTGGAACCGCCGACCCGCTCGCGTTCGAGACACTCGCCGCGTACGCAACAGGCTGTGTGGTCGGACTGTGGTTCGTGTTCAGCGCGCTCGCCTCGGCCCGACTCCGCAACGTCCCGGCGGGAACAGTCGAACTCGAGGTGGTCCGCGAGGGGGAGACCCGCGTCGTCGAGGTGAGCCGTGACCGCTACCAGGATCTCGTCGGCGACGGCGGGGACACCGAGGAGCTACTGACAGAACTCGGTGTGGACGGTGAGGCCTCGCGGGATACCGACCCCGCCGACACCGGAGACAGCGCGGATACGACAGATGAACCTACCGGTGGTGCGCGAAACCGGGGAGATACCGGGGGGATGGTCTCGGGGGCACACGACACCCGCGACAGCGGGGACATGGACCGCCTGTAGTTCTGCGTGGTCGTGACCACCGGGCTTTTACTCGCGGATGCACGAGTGACCGACTATGGAGCCGCTGCACGCGCGATACCCGTTTCTGCGCTCGGCTCGCGAGGCGGTGGCGGCCGCCGAGGTGGACCTCGCTGCCGTCGTCGAGCGCGAGCAGGCCGTTGTCGAGCGTGCGATGGAGCGCGTCGAGGGGGCACTGTCCGACGGGCAGGTCGGCGAACAGCACCGCCGCGTCCGCGTCGAGTTGCTCTCGTACCCGGTCGCACGGGTGTTCGTCTCGCTCGTCGACGAGCACGTCCTGACCCGGAAGTACACCCGCGCCGAGGCGGTCACCGCCCGTGAGCGTCTCGAGACCGACCGTCGCGAGACGGGACTCGAGAGCAGCCGTCGCCGTCGTCTCGAACTCGACGACCTGCTCGAGGAGTTCGAACTCAGGAGGGCCGTCCGGGAGACATCCGACCGCTACCAGGTCGCCGTCGGCACGTATCTGCGGCTCGCGGCCGACCAGTTCGACGACGAGTGGCGGTTGGTCAACCGCGAACTCCAGGACGGCGAGGTGCCCGTGACCGAGACGGAGTTGCTCGCGCTCGTCCGTGGGGCGGTCAGACAGCGGGTTGCCGAGGGGCTCCCGCTCGCAGTCCCCGATGCCGTGGCAACGGCACTCGACACAGAGCAGGCCCGCATCCGCGAGCTGCTCGCCGAACTGGAGCTCACACGCGATATCGACACCGTCGTGCCCGAGATGTTTCCGCCCTGCATGACACACCTACTCGACCAGGTCCAGAAGGGCGAGCATCTCGAACACCACTCTCGGTTCGCCATCGCCTCGTTTCTGACGAGTATCGGGCTCTCGACCGACGAGATTGTCGATATGTTCAAGATCAACCCCGGATTCGGCGAGGAGGTGACCCGCTACCAGGTCGACCACATCCGTGGGGCGACCAGTTCGACCGAGTACTCCCCGCCGTCGTGTGCCACGATGCAGTCGTACGGTGACTGTGTCAACATGGACGACCGCTGTGAGACGATCTCGCACCCACTCGCGTACTACGGCGACGCCCTGGAGGATGCCGAGGAGGAGCTCGTCGACTGGCGCGAGCGGCAGGCCGCCGAGTCCGACTGACCCCGTCGGCTCCGGAACGGGCCACGGTCGAAAGCCGTATTCCCGGCCGGCCGACAGTTGCGATATGCGCGCAGCAGTGTTCCACGGACCGGGCGAGATTGGTATCGAGGAGCGACCGACACCCGAGGTCGACGGGCCCCGCGAGGCGGTGGTCCGGGTCACCCACACCGCCGTCTGTGGCTCTGACCTCTGGTTCTACCGCGGGGACAGCGAGCGCGACCCGGGCAGTCGGGTGGGACACGAGCCGATGGGTGTCGTCGAAGCCGTTGGACCGGCGGTCCGCTCGGTCGACCCCGGTGACCGGGTGTTCGCCCCGTTCGTCATCAGCTGTGGCCGGTGTGAGTTCTGCCGCAAGGGTCTCCACACCTCCTGTGTCAACGGTGACTCTTGGACGGGGGCACAGGCCGAGTACGTCCACGTGAGCGAGGCCGACGGCACACTCGTCCGGGTCCCAGACCGGTACGCAGACGACGAGTCGGCCCTGGAGTCGCTGCTCCCGCTGACCGACGTGATGGGGACAGGTCACCACGCGGCCGTGAGTGCCGGTGTCGGTGAGGGTGACACGGCGGTCGTTATCGGTGACGGTGCAGTCGGGTTGTGTGCGGTGCTCGCGGCACGACGACTGGGCGCCGAGCGGATTGTCGCCGTTGGTCACCACGAGGACCGCCTCGAACAGGCCGTGTCGTTCGGGGCGACAGAGACAGTCGCCAAACGGGGTGAGGCCGCGGTCGAGCGGGTGCAGGAACTGACGTACGGCGGCGCGACACACGTTCTCGAGTGTGTCGGGGCCGCGAGCGCCATGGACACGGCTATCGCCGTCTGCCGGCCCGGCGGCACCGTCGGTTACGTCGGCGTTCCCCACGGTGTCACCGACGAGGGGCTCGACGTGCTCTCGCTTTTCTCCGACAACATCACACTCCGCGGCGGTGTCGCACCGGTGCGGGCCTACGCCGAGGAACTGATGGACGACGTGCTCGCCGGCACACTGGACCCCTCGCCCGTGTTCACGAAGACGGTCGACCTCGACGGGGTCCCCGCCGGCTACCGGGCGATGGACGAGCGTGAGGACGTAAAGGTGATGATCAAGCCCTGACCGGCCGGATCAGGACTCGTCGAGGGCAACGGAGACACCCGATTCTGCGACGTCGGCAGCAAACGCCTGGGAGTCGGTCTCCAGCGCATCGAACGTGTTGTAGTGGACCGGAACCACCAGCGCCGGTTCCATCGCCGCCGCGAGGGCCGCGGCCTCGCCGCGGTTCATCGTGAACGACCCGCCGATGGGCGGGCAGAGAACGTCCACGTCGAGTTCGGCGTGCCCGTCGAGAACGTCGGTGTCGCCGGGCCAGAACACGCGGGTCCCATCGACCGACAGGAGAAAGCCACAGCCCCGACCACGGGGGTGAAACGGTGTTCCGTCGGGGCCCACACGGGGGCCCTCGGGGTCGTTGTACGCGTGGACCGTCCAGAACGGGACGCCGGCGGCGACGCCCTGTGTCTGGACACCGACCGTCCGGACCTCGTGGGGCAGGTCGACGAAGCGCGGCAGGTCGCGTCTACTCTCGCGTGGCCGGATGCCGTCGAAGGCCAACACCGTCGCGTCCGGGGCGGCGACGCGGTCGATACCGTCGGGGTCGTAGTGGTGGACGTGGGTGATACAGACCAGGTCGCCGTCCCGTGGACGGCTGTTGGTCGCCGGCGGGTGTGCCTCTGTCGCCGCTGGACTGTCGGCCGTCCACTCGCCGGTCAGGACACCGTAACGACCCGGGTCTACGTAGATAACAGTGTCACCGGTCGCGATTCGGATCGTCGCGTACCCGTGCCAGTCGATGGTGAGACCGTCGTGATGGACTGTCATACGCCGGAGTTGGGTGTACCGACAGAAGGGTGTTGGCCTCCCGTCACCGGTGGCCGAACGGTCCGCCGCGGGCCGGTGGACCGACCCGAAGTCTCTTATTACCGAGACCCCTATTAAATCGTGATGAGCGACACCGTGGACGACGTCGAACTGCCGTACGACAACGACGCGTCCAAACAGGAGAAAATCGAATCGTTGGAGCAACGACTCGAGATGCTCGAGGGGCAAAACGAGGACATGCGAGACAAACTGCTGGACGCGAACGCCGAGAACAACAAGTACCAGCAGAAGTTGGAGCGGTTGACCCACGAGAACAAGAAGCTCAAGCAGTCGCCGCTGTTCGTCGCGACGGTCCAGGAGTTGACCGACGACGGCGTCATTATAAAACAACACGGGAACAACCAGGAGGCACTGACAGAGGTAACAGACGAGATGCGCGAGGGTCTGGAGCCAGACGCCCGTGTGGCTGTGAACAACTCCCTGTCGATCGTCAAGCCGCTCGACGACGAAACCGACGTCCGGGCACGGGTGATGCAGGTCGACCGCAGCCCCGAGGTGACCTACAGCGATATCGGCGGCATCAGAGAGCAGATCGAGGAGGTCCGTGAGACCGTCGAGATGCCGCTTCGTAGCCCCGAGATGTTCGAGTCGGTCGGTATCGACCCGCCGTCGGGGGTTCTGTTGCACGGGCCGCCGGGAACGGGCAAGACGATGCTCGCCAGGGCCGTTGCAAACCAGACCGACGCCACCTTCATCAAGATGGCCGGCTCCGAACTCGTTCACAAGTTCATCGGCGAGGGGGCGAAACTCGTTCGTGACCTGTTCGAACTCGCCCGACAGAACGAGCCGGCAGTCATCTTTATCGACGAGATCGACGCCATCGCGGCAAAACGCACCGAGTCGAAAACCTCCGGTGACGCCGAGGTCCAACGCACCATGATGCAGCTGCTCTCCGAGATGGACGGGTTCGAGGACCGCGGCGAGGTCCGCATCATCGCCGCCACC
>JAQCNM010000158.1 GCA_028275025.1 Halovenus sp. | reverse complement strand
GTCTCGGAGGGCCCGGTCTCGACGACGAGCTGTGCGTCGGCGAATGCGTCGACCGCGGCCCGGCCGACCCCGGCGAGCGGTGCCAGGTGCGCGACCCCGTGACGATCCTCCAGACTCTGGGCGAGTGGGCGGTCGACCGTCGGCACACGGTCGTCCCGCCGGGTGCCGTCCGCGACAGCGTCGTAACCCAGCTCCGCAGCAACCTCGAGTGCGTGTTCGTGGACCTGCTGGATCCCGTTTCGCGGGAACCCGTCCGCGGCGATACGGTCGGCCGCCGCCCGGGCGACCGCGGGGTCGAGGTCGACCCGGCGGTACGGGAACCCCACCGCTTTTGCCGCCTCGCGGGCGTGTTCGTAGTCACTCGTGACACCGAACGTACAGCAGAGTACGGTGAGATCACAGAACGGTGAGAGAAACAGTGCCGCGAGCGTCGAGTCCTTGCCGCCGCTGTAGAGAACACCGACCTCCATCACCGACGCCGGATGTCGAAGCTCTTCGAGTCCGGCGTCAGTTCGCGGAGCAGTTCCTTCATCTGGTCTTCGTCTATCTTGCCCTGGAGACGACCGCTCTGTGCCAGCGCGATTACCTGTTGTTCGACCTGCTCGCCGGCCTCTGGTTTCGACATCTTGACCGTGTTGAGTCGCTTGCGTGCCCCGTCGGTCAGGTTCTGTCGGAGAACCGCCTTCTTCTGTGCTTCCGCCTGCTGGCGCTGTGCCTCTACGGCCTCGTCGTCCTGTGACTGGGCCTGTTCGCGGAGCTGTTTCTTTTTCTGTTCACGTATCTGCTCGAGTTCGTCCTCGTCTGGCTCACCACTCATACAGACGTGTAGTTCACAGGACGGCAAAACGATTTCGACCGCACGGCTGGGTGCCCGCGAGTGCTCGGTGTGAGATGGAAAAGAGTATATGTTCCGGTTCCACCAGTGAAAGTAGGATGTTCGTTCTCTCTGCCTGAGAGCGACCGGCTACACTCACCGCCGCCGCTCTGTCCTCCGTTCACAGCCAGCCGGGTGCGCTGGCAGGTACTGATTCTCAGCCACAGCAGTCATCGGACAAACAGCCATGTTACAGACAGCGATAATCGCACAACGTGTGACAGACGAGGAACCAGACACGACAGAGATTCGCGGGTTGACCGAGTCTGCCGGTGCACGGGTGGTCGGCGAGGTCACACAGTGCCGGCAGGCCGACCCCGGCACGGAGCTCGGTACCGGCAAGCTACAGGCGCTGTCGGCGCTCGTCGACGAGACCGGAGCAGATACGGTCGTTTTCGACGGGACGCTGACGCCACAGCAGACTGTCACCCTCGAGAACGAGACCGGCGCCCGGGTGGTCGACCGCAACCGACTCGTTCTCGAGATATTCGCCAGGCGGGCCCGCTCGCCGCGGGCCCAGAAACAGGTCGAACTCGCCCGACTCCGCTACAGACTCCCCCGGGTGAGAGAACGGAGCGACGGCGGGGCGCTCAACCGATACACCGAGTCCGGAACGAGATACTACGACCTGCTCGACCGCATCGACGAACTCGGGCGACAGCTCGACGGCCTGCCGCCGGCGGGCCGGGCGTTTCAGGAGCGCCGCGACCAGGGGTTCGACCTCGTCACACTCGCCGGCTACACGAACGCCGGAAAGTCCACACTGTTGCGCCGACTGGCCGACGAGATGAGCCTGTCGCCGGACACACACAGAGATCTCGAGGCGTCCGCGACGGTCGACGACCAGCTGTTCGAGACCCTGGAGACGACGACCAGACGAGCGACGATAGCGGGTCGGGAGATGCTCGTGACCGACACCGTCGGGTTCATCGACGACCTTCCACACTGGCTCGTCGAGTCGTTCCGTGGCACACTCTCGGCTGTCGAGGCGGCCGACGTAGTCGTGGTGGTCGTCGACGCCGCCGAGTCGGCAGCCGAGATTCACAGAAAACTCCGGACAGTCCGTGACACACTCGACGACCACCCGCCGCTGGTGCCCGTATTGAACAAGGTCGACGCGGTTGCCGACGACCAACTCGCCGAGCGGAGCGAGCCCGTCACCGCAGTCCTCGGCGACCCGGTGCCGGTCAGTGCCACCGAGGGCACGGGTCTCGACCGGTTGGTAGAGCGGGTCGAGGCGGCAGTTCCCGACCTGGACCGGTGCCGGGTGACGATCCCACTCACCGACGACGGGCTGTCGACACTCTCCTGGCTCCACGACGAGGCTGTCCGGATCGACGTGGAGTACGGCCCCGAACAGGTGACCGCAGAACTGCTCGCGGAGTCGGCGACGATCCAGAAGGCAGCGGCACGCATCGAGGGGCTGTCGTCGTGAGTCGTGGGTTTTTGCCGGCCCACCACGAACCCCGTGCATGAAGCAGGCAATCGTCGCGCGGGCGGACCTCGGGATGGGTCAGGGGAAACTCGCGGCACAGGTCGCACACGCGTCGCTCCAGGCCTACGAGGCGGCCGGGAGCACGGCCCGCCGGGAGTGGAAGGGTGGTGGCCAGAAGAAGGTGGTACTGCAGGCAGACGGGGAGTCGGAGCTGTTCGAACTAGCAGAGCGGGCGGAACTTGAGGGGCTCCCTCACGCCGTCGTGCGCGACGCCGGTCACACCCAACTCGAACCGGGAACGACAACCACACTCGCGGTGGGACCGGCCGGCGAGGGGGCTGTCGATACCGTGACCGGGAGTCTCTCGCTCTACTAGT
>JAQCNM010000067.1 GCA_028275025.1 Halovenus sp. | reverse complement strand
TCCCCGTTGCGGTGAACGTTCACCTTGTCGACTTCTGCCAGCTCCGGGACGGTAGCCAACTGTTCGGTGTCGTCGGCAAACGCGTCCTTGAGCGCCTCGTCGGCCTCACGCTTGTGTTCGCGGTAATCGTCGGTCAGGTCCTCCAGTCCGACACTGTCCAGAAAGTCGGCGAATCTGTCGCCGAGGGAGCGGTCGGTATCGTCCATGTGTCGAGGCTGTTTCTCGTGGATATTAAACCGACCGGCAGTTGTCTCAGCCTGTGAGACGTGGGTCCGGACGGTAGTCGTGTGGACAGACGGTGAGTGTATCCGCCGACCCACCCAGCATCAGCCGTCTGTGGTCGGTTGCTTCGAATCTTTGTTCCGTTGGGCGGTGTCTGTGCCCGGTACGACCTCGATGGGCCGCATCATGTCGTGTTCCTCGTGTTCGAGCATGTGACAGTGCCACATGTACGTGCCCGTCTGGTCGTTGAACAACCCGTCGTACTCGCCAAAGTGGGCGAGGAGGTGGACAACCTCACCGGGGTCGACGGAGACAACGTCGTTCCACCCCCGCTCGGCCCGGTCCGGGTCACGGAGCGTATCCGGATCGACACTGTCAGTCGCGGGGTCGTACTCGGTGGACTCCCGGCCGAGAACCTGAAAGTGAACGAGGTGTAGGTGAATCGGATGTGACATTCCGGTTAGGTTCGCGACGGTCCAGAGCTCGGTCTCACCCAGGGTAGGGCTCTCGGTTACCGGGTCCGTGAGTCGCCACCCGGACGGGTTCTCCTCCGTGCCGAGCAGGAACATCGGCCGTCCGTCGTCGTCGGCTGACTGTACCAGCGGCAGATACCGCCTGTTGTCGACCCCATCGAGTGAGAGCTTCGGAACCTCGGTCAGCGAGTTCGGTATCCGGCTGGTGTCTGTCCCGCCAACGGAGCCGTCCACGTCGACGAGCATGATATCGGTTAGTGACCCGGTCGGGTCACTCTTCTCTGTTACCCCGCGGTACATCGCCGGCGCGTTGTTGTGAAGAAGGAGTGTCTCACCCGCGTAGTCGGCAAAGTCCACGACAACGTCGGCACGCTTGCTGGAGCCAAGTTCCAGCCGCGTCTCGATTTCGACCGGCTGCGAGAGGAGCCCCCCGTCTGTTCCTATCTGTGTGAACACCGGACCCTCACCGACGGTCTCGCCCGTGCTCTCGTCGTACCGGCGTAACTCGAGATTGTAGTACCGGCTGTTCGCACCGTTGAGTATCCGGAACCGGTACTTTCTGGGCTCGACAGACAGCCGCGGCCACGCCGTTCCGTTGACGACCGACACGTCACCGTAGAACTGTGGCACGATACTGGGCTCGGGAAGTTCGTTGGCCGTCTCACCCTGGCTCGTCGGCCCCGATGGGTAGTACAGCGAGCCGTCCTCGTTGACACTCCGGTCTTGAAGAACGAGCGGAATCTCGTACTCGCCTGCCGGGAGACCGAGGCTCTGTTCGTGGTCACCGCGCAGGAGATAGAGTCCCGCGAGCCCCGCGTACACATTCACCCGTGTGATGCCGAGTGAGTGGTCGTGATACCAGAGCGTCGCCGGCGGCTGGTCGTTCACGTAGTAGTAGTCCTTTTTTTCGAACGTGGGGCCGGTCTGTTGGAAACCCCTGGTGAACCACGCCTGTGAGTGGCCGTCGCTGTCTGCCTCGGTGTTGCCGCCGTGGAGGTGAGTCACCGTCCGGACCCCTGTCGAGTCGTACGGAACGTCGTCAGCGTGGATCGTCGTGTCCACGGGGAGGAGATGTGTGTCCGGGAGCGCGTTGCTCCAGCGAACGTAGATCGGCTCACCCTGCTGGGCTTCGATAGTCGGTCCGGGGTACTGACCGTTGTATCCCCAGACAGTCGTCGCCGGCAGGTCGCGGTGAAGCTTCTGCTCGGTCTCTCGCATCTCTATCTCGTAGTAGGGCTGACCGTCTCTCGTCCCGACCGGGTCCACCGTGGGCGGCCGTGAGAGCTCGTCGACCCACCTTGCAAGCTCGGGAGAGCTGTGTCCCGCCGCGGAGGGCTGCTCCGGCGAGGCGGTCCCGTTCTCGGTCGAAGACTCCAGTTCACCGATTAGACACCCGGAGAGGACCGAGAGACCGGCAGCCCCTGCGGCGAGGACATACTTTCGTCGTGACAGGTCGGCCTCGGAGACAACAGACCGTCTGTTCATAACGTGTACGGACTATCGGACACAGTAACATAAGAAGACACCGAAGTCTCACTCGGCGATACGGTCTGTCCCTGTCTATCCGAGCAACGCACTGTCACGACCGGCACCACAGACTGGGGAATCAGTAAACCGGTGACGCTTCCAGGGACGGGTGGTGAGGCACTGACCATAGCGTTATAGGTTCTGGATGTGGTAGATTGCGTACAGACGTGAGTAAGAAAGTAGACATAATCGGGGGTGGTGTGATCGGGTTAGTGCTCGGACTCTCGCTCGCGAGAAGCACCGTAGACTCCGAGACGGACTACCAGATAGACATCATAGAGAAGGAAGGTACTGTCGGGAGCCAGTCGAGTTCGGTCGCAGGATACGGTATCCGGACGGTGTACAGACACCCTATCAATCTGTACCTGGCACAGAAGGGACTCCAGTTCTGGTCTCACCTCGGTGAACCGTCCGACACCGGGTTCCGGAGAAACGGATACCTGTTTCTCACCAACGAGACGGAGACGTCCCGCACCCTACGGAGAGAACAGAATAGACAGGTCTCGAATGGGTTTCCCGCCGAGCTACGGGAGCCCGCGGAGCCGACGGAGTTCACCACCGAGAGCATCGCCACCTACCGGTCCGGGCTCTTCTCACCGATATCGGCTGTCTCGGACTCCACGAGGAGTATCGAGAAGGTTAGACAGCTGTGTGAGAGCGAGGGTGTGAGTATACGAACAGGCGAGGAGGTTGTTGCCCTGGCGGACGAGGGCACCCGATGTCGGGTGGAGACCACACAGTCGTCGGAGCACGCCGATACCGTGGTAAACGCCTCCGGTGTGTGGGCCGACGAGGTCGCACAACTCATCGGCGAGACGGTGCCGGTAGAGCCGAGCGAACGAAAGTTGGCCGTTCTGGACAGAACAGTCGACCCCGATATGCCGCTGATAGTGGATATCGACACCGGGTTCTACATGCTACCCGGTCACGACAACACACTGTACGCCGGCGGTGACTTCGACCACGGGGGCGCAGACGAGTCGTACCGCAGCCTACTGAAACGGTACGGCTCCGAGACGTACGACCGACTCTCGGACGCCACCGTCGAGGCGGTACGAACGGGCTACTACACCATGACACCGAGCAAGGTACCCGTGATCGAACAGACGGGGAATGTAATCCACGTGTGTGGGTTCAGCGGGCACGGGTTCATGCAGGCCCCCGGCGCAGCGACTGTCGCGAGGCGGATGATCCTCTCGAACGAACGGAACATAATAAAAGAGGAGCTGCTGTCCTCGAACAGGGAGCTGTCTCTCACGGACATACAGTTTTAGTGTCGACAGACTCCGCCCTGCCTGCAGGGGCCTCGGACACACGTTGGAGAGACACCACTCCGGCCCCCGGTACGTTCCCCCGCCAGACTCCCCAGTCTGAGCTGGACTCGACCGCGTGGTTTTTGTTCACACCACCAGTATTGATGGTTAGTGTCGTGGGGAGTCCTGAGGCTGCTCGGGTCGGTTACGATCCTCGTACTCGCGCTTCCACCCGCACTCGCCGGTGTAGAGCTACTCTTTCGTGGCAATCTGCTCGTCGGGGGTGGTCTGCTCGGCGCTGCACTCACGATGGTCGTCCTCGATCAGTACGTCACGACGCCGGGCGATCTGCCGGAACTCGTTGCCGGGAAACTCCGCGACGCGCTCGTCGGCTCCCCCGACGAGGAGTAGTCTGTCTCGACCGCTCCCCACACTCGCCACACTGGTGACGCTGTTCCGGGTGACACACCTCCTGTACCTGTCACAGTACCGAGAGCGGGGTTCGCGTCGCCTCGACAGACCGACAGTGACGCGGGACACGACGGGGCTGTCCTCACGGCGGTGGGGCGACGTGGACCTGGATGGCGACAGGGGCCAAACCGCCGCCGGAGAGCAGGCCGTGTCTACAGGCGGAGCAGGCCGAGGCAGTTCACCGACAGTTACCCCCTGCGGTGGGTGTACGCCCGTCCGACGAGGAGCAAAACGGCACCGACGACCGCCCCGATGCCGAACCCGGGCCCCAACCCGTCGACGACCCCGCCGCCGTCACCGCCGTCACCGCTGTTGTCTGCCCCGAACTGCTCACTCGTGACAGTAAAGCTGTCAGTCTCCCCCG
>JAQCNM010000133.1 GCA_028275025.1 Halovenus sp. | reverse complement strand
CTGTTTCGGAATCCGTAGTGTCACACGCTCCATAGTTGGTGTTTCCCTGTGGGCAAGACGACGGACGACGTGTCCATCCGTCTTACACCGCGCAACCACCCGACAGCGGTCGAGTCGTGTGGCGGCGCGCGTTGTAAGACTTACGTCTTACGCACGAGTTACGTGGGTACCGAGGGTTTATAAAGATAACGGTGGTCTGTATGACGCCATCGTGTTTACAGTTGCAAACGGCCGTTACAGCCGGGGTATCGGCGTTTACGAGCCGTCGAGAACGTCGGCTGCCGGCGTGCGACGGCCACAGCCAGGGCAGAACGCCCAGTCTGAGCGGAGTTCGTCGCCACAGTCACAGAACACACGGTGGGCCGTCTTCTCCCCACAGTTCGGGCAGTAAACGTGGGATGGTGAGAGGGCTTCGCCACACTGCGTACACGTCTTACGCGGTTCGTCGTCGGCGGTTTCGTCACCTCCGGGGTCTGCCTTACTATCGGGACCGCTGTGTGATTGCTCCCGTCTGACGTGTCCCTCCGTGTCGTCGGTCCCGTTTCCTCTGGCGGTCGTCCGGTCGTCGTCCGGCTGTGTTGCCGGTGTCCGACGTGTCGACGACTCGGTGAGGGTGATGTTCAGGGTGATGTCCTGCCCGCCGGCTCGGTCGAGGCGGTCGTCGAGCCGCGAGTCGATGCGCTCGGCGAGTAGCGCGTCGAGACGCTCGCCCACCGCGGCAGACCCACCGGACCCGGCGTCGTGGCGCTCGATGTACTCCCGCAGTGCCTCCCGCAGCACCTCGCTCTTGGAGGTGTCGAACGCCTCGAGTCGGTCGACGAGGTCGTCGTCTGCGCGGAATGTGAGCTTGCTCATCGGCTCTGGTCGTAGCTGTCGACGCGCTCGTATATGTATCTTCGGCGGATGTCTGACGGGGCGTCTGACGCCCGACCAGTACGGTTTTGCCGGCGACCCCCCTCTGCCGGGGTATGCAGGCCGTCCAGTTCAGCGAACACGGGAACAGAGCTGTCGTCGAGTACGGAGCCCACCCCGATATCGACCCGGGTCCGGACGAGGTGCGCCTGCGGTTAGAGGCGGCCGCGTTGAACCACCTCGACGTCTGGACCCGACGGGGGCTCCCGGGGCTCGACCTGCGGATGCCACACATCCCGGGTAGCGACGCGGCCGGTGTCGTCGACGCGGTCGGGGAGCGGGTCACCCGGTTCGAACCCGGCGACCGAGTCGCCGTCTCGGCGGGGATGCACTGTGGGGACTGTGAGTTCTGCCGCGACGGCGACCCGACCCTCTGTGTAGACTACCACGTCATCGGTGAACACACCCGCGGTGTCCACGCCGAGTTTCCGGTTGTTCCCGAGGACGCCCTCGTTCCGGTTCCCGACGGTGTCGACTGGGAGACGGCGGCCGCCGCGCCGCTCGTGTTCCAGACCGCCTGGCGGATGCTCACCACGCGGGCGGAGTTGCGCCCGGGTGAGTCGGTGCTCGTACTCGGTGCGAGCGGGGGTGTCGGTCACGCCGCCGTCCAGATCGCCGACTACCTCGGCGCGGAGGTGTACGCCACCGCGAGCAGTGACGAGAAACTCGCATACGCCGACGAGATCGGGGCCGACCACACCGTCAACTACGAGCGCGAGAACGTCACACGGGCAGTCCGGGCCGACACCGGCAAGCGAGGTGTCGACGTCGTTGTCGACCACGTTGGTGCGGCGACCTGGCAGGACTCACTCGCCAGTCTCGCCCGCGGCGGCCGGTTGGTCACCTGCGGGGCGACGACCGGCCCCCACCCGGAGACCGACATCAACCGCATCTTCTGGAACCAACTCTCCGTGCTCGGCTCGACGATGGCCACCCCCGGCGAGGTCGACGACGTGCTCGACCTGGTCTGGGCGGGCGAACTCGAACCGCGGGTCCGGGCGACCCTCCCGATGAGCGAGACGGCAGAGGGTCACCGTATGCTCGAGGAACGAGAGGGGTTCGGCAAGGTGGTGCTGGTGCCGGACCGGTAGCCCAGGAGGCTACGACAGACGGCCCCGACAGTCCCGGCCGAGAGACAGACCAGCCGGCACGCGACAGCGGCCAGACCCCGGGCGGGAGCCCACAGACCGGGCGCCCGGCGACGCTCGGCCCGCCGGCGCAGGTCGACCGGCGTGGCTGGCTGCTCGTGGGGCTGGTCGTGTTCGCCGTTGCTCGTGAGTAGCCCCCGACACACTGGCTTATTGAAGTAGCGAGGAAACCGCGCCGTTCACCGTGGGGAGGAATCGGAGGACTCTCACAGCATCAGGCGGAGACTGTCTCTTCGAGGAATCCCGCGCTCTTGCTCGGGGTCGTCGCCGTCTGGGCCACCCACGGGCCTACGAGTGACCCAGGTCCCGGCGCATCGCGATCTCGAACCAGGGGCACAGCTCGAGCTGCCGGTACCACCGTCGGTTGTGTGCCAGCCGCTCGTAGGGGGCCCAGAGGATGCCCGCAACCTCCGCCGGGTCCGGGTCGAGACTGGTGTCTCTGAGTGTCGCCTGTAACACGGCACAGACCTCGTGTTCGAGCCCCTCGTCGTGGTAGTGCCGGCGGTACTCGAACCGGTCACTGACCGCGAGGTTGTCGTACTGGTCGGGGGTGACCCCGAGCTCCTCGGTGAGACGCTGGCGGGCCGCCTCGATCTGTGTCTCCCCTTCGCGGGGGTGTGAGGCGACAGTGCCGTCCCAGTGGGCGTCCCAGAGGCGCTTGTCGGGGCTGCGCTGTGCTAGCAGAATGCGGTCGGTCTCGTCGAACAACAGCACGGTGAACGCACGGTGACGGACCCCGTCTCCGGTGTGTGCCGCGAGCCGGTTGACCACGCCCTCCGCGCGGTCCTCGGCATCCACCGCGACGACCTCCTGCGCGGCGTTTTCGTGGTCAGCCTCGCCAGCCTTCGCCATGGTTGCTACTAGACGATGGGGTTCAAACCGTCTTCGCTTCGGCCCCGGGCCGAATCATTAAGATGCTGCGGCTCACAGAAACGGGTAGATGTTGCGTCGAGTCTCGGCCCCACCTGTAGGGGCGTTCCAGCCCCGATAACGCCTCCCAGCTCGACGGCCGCACAGCTTCTGACCGCACTACTCAAAACGATGAGCGACACACAGCACCCGACAGACGAGGAACCGCACGACCACCGGACACCCCTCGAGGGGGAGTACGACCCCGAGACCGTCGAACCTCGGTGGCAGCGCCACTGGGTCGACGAGCGGACCTACGGCTACGACGCCGACGCGGACACCCGATACACCATCGATACACCGCCGCCGACGGTGTCGGGCGACCTCCACATGGGACATCTCTACCAGTTCACACTCCAGGACTTTGTCGCCCGGTTCCGCCGGATGTACGGCGACACCGTGTTCTTTCCCTTTGGCTACGACGACAACGGTATCGCGTCGGAACGGCTGACCGAACGAGAGCAGGGTATCCACCACGGCGAGTTCAGCCGGCGGGCGTTTCGCGAGCGGTGCCGGGAGGTCTGTGAGACCTACGAGACGGCGTTCACCGACGACGTGCAGTCACTCGCCGTCTCTGTGGACTGGGAGAACACCTACAAGACGATCGAACCGGGCGTGCAGCGGCTCTCACAGCTGTCGTTTCTGGACCTCTACGAGCAGGGTCGGGAGTACCGGCAGCGCGCACCGACGATCTGGTGTCCGGACTGCGAAACCGCCATCTCCCAGGTCGAACAGGAAGACCAGCCGGAACAGACCCAGTTCCACGACATCGCCTTCGACCGCGCCGACGCCGACGGGTCGTTTGTCATCTCGACGACACGCCCGGAGCTGTTGCCGGCCTGTGTCGCCGTGTTCGTCCACCCCGACGACACGACAAACCAGGGGCTCGTCGGCGGGACCGCACGGGTCCCGTTGTTCGAACAGGAGGTGCCGATTCTCGCCGACGAGCGCGTCGACACAGACACCGGGAGCGGGGTGGTGATGTGCTGTACGTTCGGTGACCAGACCGACATCGAGTGGTACCAGGCCCACGACCTCGACCTGCGGCTCGCCATCGACGAGTCCGGCACGATGACCAGCCTGGCCGGTGACTACGAGGGGCTCGACACCCGTGGGGCACGCGAGGCCATCGTCGGGGACCTCGCGTCGACGGGGGCGCTGCGCTCCTCCGAGGACCACCACCACACGGTCCAGGTTCACGAGCGCTGCGAGACGGAGGTGGAGTATCTCGTCACCGAGCAGTGGTACGTCGAGGTGCTCGACAGAACAGACACGTATCTCGAACTCGGGCGCGAGATGAACTGGTACCCCGAGAAGATGTTCACCCGCTACAAACACTGGGTGGAGGGGCTCGAGTGGGACTGGTGTATCTCCCGGCAGCGCGACTCCGGTATCCCGTTTCCGGTCTGGTACTGTGCGGACTGTGACACCACGGTCACCGCCGACCACGACCAGCTCCCGGTCGACCCGATCGCCGACGACCCGCCGGTCGAGACCTGCCCGACCTGTGGCGGCGACACGTTCCAGCCCGAGGAGGACGTGCTCGACACGTGGGCGACATCGTCGCTGACGCCGCTGGTAAACGCCGGCTGGGACTGGGACGCGGCGGCCGGCGAGTTCGACATGGACCGCCCGGAGCTCTACCCGGCGGAACTCCGGCCACAGGGTCACGACATCATCTCGTTTTGGCTGTTCCACACGCTGGTGAAGTGTTACGAACACACCGGCGAGATCCCGTTTCGGGACGTCATGATAAACGGGATGGTCCTCGACGAGAACCACGAGGCGATGTCGAAATCGAAGGGTAACGTCGTCCGGCCGACCGACGTACTCGAACGGTTCCCGGTCGACGCGACCCGCTACTGGGCGGCCGGCACCTCCATCGGCGACGACTTCCCGTACAAGGAGGGTGACCTAGAGGCCGGCGAACGGCTCCTCCAGAAGCTCTGGAACGCCTCGCGTCTCGTCCAGCGGCTGACACCACCACCGGAGGCGGTCGAACCGCCCGAGGGCGGTCTGGCACCGATCGACCGGTGGCTGCTCGCCGAACTCGACGAGACCGTCTCAAGCGTCACCGACCGGTTGCTCGACTACGAGTTCCGAAAGGCACGCGACGAACTCCGGACGTTCTTCTGGTCGACGTTCTGTGACGACTATCTCGAGATCGCGAAACAACGGCTCGACGGCGGGCCGGACCCCTCGACGGAGTACACGCTCGTGACTGCCCACCGGACGTTTCTGGAGCTGTTCGCGCCGTTTCTCCCACACGTCACCGAGGAGATCACACAGCGGTGTTACGACCCCGACGGGTCGGTGCACACCCGTGACTGGCCCGAACCGCGGGGGTACGACGCAGACCTGGCGGCCGGCGAGGCCGCGATGGAGGTTGTCTCGGCACTGCGGCGGTACAAGACCGAGCGAGGGCTGGCACTCAACGCCAGTTTAGACGCGGTCACGGTCTACGGCCACATCGAGGGGTTCACCGACCCCGTCGCGGACGTGATGCACATCGACACACTCGACACCCGGACCGATGCACCCGAGGTGACCGTCGAGATAGCTGACGTCGACCTCGACTACGCGACGGTCGGACCCGAGTACGGTGCCGACCTGGAGCGCATCGAGACGGCGATCGACGACGGCGATTTCGAACTCGCCGACGGGGTGTTGTCGGTCGCCGACGGCGCGTTCGAACTCGCCGATGACAGCTTCGAACTCGAGAGACGGCGGAGCTACTCGGGTGAGGGAACGATGGTCGAGACGGACAGCACGGTCGTCGTCGTCCGGAGCGAGGGCTGACGGGCAACAGAGCGGTCTTTGTTCGAGGCTGCCTACCGGAGGTCGTGAGTGCTGTCGAGAGACGGATCGAGGGGTCACTCTACGAGGGGGAGTCGGTTCGGGAGGTGTTCGACGTCGGGCCGACCGGTGTCGTCGTGACGACACACCGCGTGTTCGTCGCATCGCCCGACCACGAGGGTGTCCGGCAGGCGGAGCTCCCGGGCGTGGGGGGTGTCGACCGGACGACCCGTGGCCCGGTCTCGTGGCTGGTCTGGGGTCACACTCGGTGTCGTCGGGGTGTGCTGTCTCGTGCTCGCGGTCACCGTCGCCAGGGGTGGGCTGCTCGACACCCCGGAGTTCCGGGCCGACACGGCCGGTAGAATCGGGACCGGTGAACTGGTCGACCTGGTCGAGGGGCTCCTCTGGGTGCTCGAGAGTGCCGACACGGTGTTGCTCGGGGTCGGCACGCTCTCACTCCTGCTCGGGGGGTTCACCGCGGCGTACTACTCGGGCTCCGCGAGCCGACACTCACAGTTCGGCTCGCCGGCAGGCCGGATATCCACATCCCGCGCGAGCACGCCCCCGCCGAGACTCAGGAGCGTCTCGAACGGCTGCTCGGCCCCGAACAGTCCGGGGAGCGCCGAGACACCGAAACGGGGTGACCGCGACCGCGCGAGCCACCGGTCCGACAGTATCAACACCGGGTGGACCCAAGCGTGGACATGTCTCCGGGGGTCCGGGCGACGGTCCACTTCAGCGACCCGGGTGACTGTCCGGTTGCCGCCTGCTCGGCGGTCGCCGACACCCCGATCGAGCGGGCCGCGAGCAGTGTCGCACTCGCGGGGTCGTCGGGGAGTGTCACGGAGTTTCTGGCGACGGCTGCCCCGGACCGGTCGGACGTGGAGTCGGTGTTCGAGTACGGTGACGAGACACTGTACCGCGCCCGGCACGGCGACCGGACGCGGTGTCCCTGCACCTGTCTCGGCCGGCACGACTGCCCGGTCCACCGGTACACCGCGGTCGACGGGGAGCTGACACTCGTTTTTCACGCCGTCGACTTCGAACAGCTCCGGACGGTCATCACCGACCTGCGCGAGCGGCACGCACCACTCGACGTGCGGCGGCTACTCCAGCCTCCGCTCGCCGGGTCACCCGAGGAGCGCGTGTTCGTCGACCGCGGTAAACTCACCGACCGCCAGCAGGAGGTGCTGGTGACCGCCTACGAGATGGGCTACTTCGAGCGCCCGCGGGGGGCAAACGCCGGCGAGGTGGCCGACCGACTGGGCATCGTCTCGTCGACGTTCACCGAACACCTCGTCACCGCACAGCGCAAGCTTCTCGCCGACATCCTCGACCGGTCGGCGTGAGCCCCCGGTCGGCGTGGGCCAGGCGGCGACAACATCTAAACCGCTCTGTCTCCTCTGAGCAGACAGGATGACACAGGCCGAGAGCGCGGCGATGTCGCCCGAAGCGATCGACACGTTTCTCGCCCGTGCGGAGACGGGGGTCGTCTCACTCGCCCGTGACGGGGAGCCGTACGCGGTTCCGGTCTCCTACGGCTACGACACCGACAGTCGGAGGTTCTACCTGCGGCTGGTCTCCGGTCCGGACAGCACGAGAGCCCGGTTTCTCGACGGCTCCCCGCGGGCCAGGCTGGTGGTCTACGAGGGTGAGGGCTCTGCGTACCGTAGTGTCGTCGCCACGGGGGAGCTCGAGACGCTCGACCCCGAGGCGCTCTCGCCGGCGGAGATTGCACAGTACGGCGGCGCGAAACGGCCGTTGTTCGGGCTCTGGGACCGCGACCGGGCCGACCTCGACATCGACCTGTACGAGCTCCGGCCCGAGGAGCTGACCGGTCGCCAGACGACCGTCGACCGTGGCGAGCACTGACCCGAGAACCGAACCGGCGGCTACGAGAACGACTCGGGGCCGACTGGCACGGCACAGACGGGACAGCCGTTTGCGACGATGGCATCACGCATCTCCCCGTTGACCGCGATCTCCGCCTCACAGGCCGGACAGGCGAACGTGTACTCCTCGGTCATGTGCAGGTGTGACCCCGTGGTCCGGGGGCGACACGGCCCGCCGGGCGGCGGCGGAGCCCGGACCGCCGGGCACCGCCCCCAGAGGAGTCGTCGACCCGTGGCACCCTCCACAGAGACAGATACACTCTCGACCCGGACGGCTCAAGTATCCGCCGGTCTCCCCCGGAGCGAGCAGGTTTTAGCCACTGGACCGCGAGCACACAGCTATGTCGGCGTGGGACGGACTGCTCGGTATGCACGTGGCCGTAGTCGTCACGGCCACGGTCGCCGTGCTCTCGCTTGCCACCGGACTCACAAACATCAGTGTCGACGCCGCGGCGGGACCGCTCGCCGGTGTCGTCCCCGAGATTGTCCAGGCGACCGCGGGGTTCACCGGCACGCTGACCGGTTTCTTGATGTTGCTCGCGACGTGGGGGCTCGGACGCCGGCTCCGGGCGGGCTGGTATCTCGCCGTGTTGCTGTTGCCACTGACCGCCGCACAGGGGCTGGTTCAGGCGAGTCTCGTCTCGGTGCCGCTCGTGGTGTTCTCGGCGGTTGCACTGCCAGTCGTCGCGCGCAACTACCGGGGGTTCGACCGGGAGCTGGCGCTGTCGGACGCCCAGGTTGCCGCCATCGGTGCGCTGTCGGGTACACTCGCCTACGCCACCGTCGGCGCGTTTGCACTCCGCGACGAGTTCGTGGCCGGCGGCATCGAGACCCCGCTCGACGCGTTCTACTACGCCATCGTCACGTCGACGACAGTCGGCTACGGCGACATCGCACCCGTGACCGCGCGGGCCCGCCTGTTCGGTATCTCGGTGGTCGTGCTCGGCACGGTGAGTTTCGCCGTCGCCCTGGGGTCGGTGCTCGGCCCCGCAATCGAGGCTCGCTTTGCCCGCGCTCTCGGAACAATGACCGACACAGACTACACACAGTTCGAGGACCACCTCGTGGTGCTCGGCCACGGCGACCTGACAGAGGCGCTGCTCGACGCAATCGGCGACGGGCACGAGACGATAATCGTCGTCCCGGACGATGGCACGGCGACACAGCTACGCGAGCGCGGGTTCGACGTACTCGTCGGCGACCCGAGCAACGACGAGCCGTTGCGCGAGGCCGGCGTCGAACGGGCCCGTGCGGTTGTCGCCGCGACCGAGCGTGACACGGACGACGCCTTTGCGATCCTCACCGCGCGGGAACTCAACCCGGCAGTTCGTATCGTCGCCGCTGCAACGGCACGGGAGAACGTCCGAAAGCTCGAACGGGCTGGGGCGGACAGCGTCATCAGCCCGGCGGCCATCGGCGGCCGACTGTTGCTGCGGGCGGCACTCGAAACCGACACAGACGGGGAGGAGTCGGGTCTGCTCCCGAGGTGAGCAGGGAGTCTGGACCCCCAGACCCGCGATCCCCGAAGATACTTCAAACCACACGGCAAGTTATGGTATGACTCAGGCGGGCGATACCGGGCGTATCCCGACGAACGTTCCCTACGCGGACGAGATACTGAACGGGGGACTGTTGCCGCGGTCGGCGGTACTGGTCCGCGGGACGCCCGGGGCAGGAAAGACAATCTTCGGGCTGCACGTGCTCGCGGGTGGGGACGGAACCGACCTCTACATCAATCTCGGCGAACCGGCGACGTACCTGCGGGAGACGGCCGAGCAGTTCGGGCTCGATATCGGGCACGTGGCGTTTCTCGACCGGTCGGCGTCGAGCGCAGCGTTCACGCAGGACAGCACGTACGACCTGTTTCACTCGGGGGAGGTAGAGAACTCGTCGCTGGTCGACGCCGTTCGGGATGAGGTCACCGAGACGGAGCCAGACCGGGTGGTGATCGACCCAATCACTGAGCTACGCTACCTCACACCGGACGAACACCAGTTTCGCGAGCAGGTGCTCGGGTTGCTCGATTTTCTGAAAGGTGAGGGCGCGACGGTGGTTCTGACCTCGCAGGCAGCCCCGTCGGTTCCGGACGACGACCTCCAGTTTCTCGTCGACGCGGTGCTCACGCTACAGAACAACGGGGGTCGACGGACCGTCGAGGTCTCGAAGTTCCGCGGCTCCGCGACCCGGGACGGCAAGCACGGTGTGACTATCACCGGCGACGGGATGTGTGTGTGGCCACGGCTCGACCCGAGTCGGCACGGCCGGTCCGGTTCCGTGGAGACACTCTCCTCGGGTGTCGACGCGCTCGACGACCTCCTGGGCGGCGGGTTGACGACTGGCACGATGACGTTCCTGAGCGGGCCGACCGGTGTCGGCAAGACCACCACCGGGCTCCAGTTCGTGACCGCGGCCGCGAACAGCGGGACCCAGGCGGTCGTGTACAGTTTCGAGGAGGACCGTCGGACGATGCTCGACCGGGCGACGGCGCTCGGGATGGGGCTTCAGGACCTGAGCGGGGCGGGGCAGGTGACGGTACGGGACATCGGTCCGGGTGAGGTTGCGATCGACGAGTTCACCCGGCAGGTGCGACGAGCCGTCGAGGGGGACGACGCCGGCGTGGTGATGATAGACGGGGTCACCGGCTACGAGCGGGCCTTCCAGACGGAGAACACGACACAGCAACTGGTCAACATCGGTCGGTACCTGCGCAATATGAACGTCACCGGGCTGGTCACGAACGAGGTCCACCGCATCACCGGCGAGTTCCGGGTGACAGAACAGGAGATGAGCCACCTCGCGGACAGTATCATCGTCCTGCGCCACGTCGAGTACCGGGGCGAACTCCGGAAGGTGATCGGCGTGCTCAAGATGCGAACACAGTCTTTCGAACACCGACTCCGCCGGTTCGAGATAACCGAACAGGGGCTCGTCGTGGGCGAACCGCTCTCGAATCTCCGGGGTATCCTCACGGGAACCCCCGACTGGATCGGTGATGAGGACGGACCCTGACACACCAGGCGTTTCGATAGTTCCTTCCGAACAGAACACGAAGGGGACACAACGGACAGTAAACGGCGCGTGACACCGAGATCGGCGGTCCGGCGACACGTCCGGGTCGCAGCTACACAGGCATGATGGGGGAGCCACCAGGAAAGAACATCGAGGTTAGCACCGGCGCGGGAACAGGTCCCGCGGTCGTCTACCCGCTTGTGGGGGATACGGGGAACCGGCGTGTACTCGAGGAGTGGCTGACAGACCACGAGTCCTACCGACTCGCGTCGACCGACGACCCGATTGTAGAGAGTGACTGTGACCTCTGTGTCGTCGACCAGACCGGGTTCAAACAGGACAGGGGGGCACTCGCCACCGCGAAAAAAGACATGGCACCGGTGTTGCTCCCCGTGTTGCTTCTGGTGTCTGAGTGGGAGTCGACGGTCGTCAGCAAGGACCGGGGGGAGATTGCAGACAACGTGTTCGTGGGGACAGTCGACGAGATCGTCTCGACACCGATCCGGCAGATCGAACTCGAGTGGCGGATGGAGGCACTGCTCCGGTTGCGCGAGCAGTCACTGGAACTGCGGGCGAAACAGGAGCGGTTGCGGGTGTTCCGTCGGGCGGCCGAGGCCGCCGGTCACGCCATCTACATCACCGACGGAAACGGTGTCATCGAGTACGTCAACCCCGCGTTCGAGGAGATAACTGGGTACAGTCGGGAGGAGGCGCTTGGCAACTCCCTCGAGATGCTGAACTCCGGAGCGATGCCGAGCGGGTTCTTCGACGAGCTCTGGGAGACGGTGTCGGAGGGGACCGTCTGGGAGGGTGAACTCGTCGACCGTCGAAAGAACGGCACCGAGTACGTTGCCTACCAGACGGTAGCACCGATTATCGAGAACGGCGAGCCGACCGCGTTCGTCGCGGTCCAGACCGACATCACCGAGCGCACCGAGATGAAACGCAGGCTCGAGCGTCACCGGGATATCGTCGAACGGCTCGACGACCCGATCATGCTGCAGGACCGCGACGGGTCGTTCGAACTGCTCAACGAAGCCGTTGCCGACTACGCGGGGGTGCCGGTCGAGGAGCTCCGCGGCGAGGACGAGTTCATGTTCATGGACGAGGAGACGGCAGCCCGCATCGACCGGCGAAAGGCCGAGGTCCTCGAGACCGGCGAACCGGTCGAGTACGGCGTCCGGCCGACGTTTCCAAACACCGGCGGGGAGTCTGCGTTCAGCACGACCCGGTACCCGTACTACAACCGCGACGACGACCTCGTGGGGACAATCGCCATCTGCCGGAACGTGACTGACCTCGAGGAACGGACCCGACAGCTCCGTGTCATCGACACTGTTTTGCGCCACAACCTCCGCAACAGTCTGACTGTCGTTCGGCTGCTGGCCGAACAGCTCCGCGAGGAGACCGAGGGGGAGCTCTCGGCGACCGCCGACCGGATCGTCGAAACCGCGAGCGACCTGCGCGAGACCGGCGACAAGTCCCGTGCCATCACGAGTGTTCTCGCCGAGGCGTCGAAGCGAGAGCCGATCGACGTCGCCCGGGTGGTCCGGTCGATCACTGACGCGGTCGCGGCCGACCGACCGGAGGTCGACATCGTCGTGAAGAGTCCGGGTCGGGCGATGGTCTCGGCCACCCCGGAGATCGGCGAGGCGCTCGAGGAGCTCGTCAGAAACGCAGTCGAGCACAGTGACAGAAACACACCCACAGTCGAGATGCAGGTCGCGGTCGGCGAGCAGGTGACGCTGACAGTCACCGACGACGGACCCGGGATAGCAGAGATGGACCGCGACGTGCTGGAGACCGGGGCCGCCGTCGACGACCTGTATCACGGCAGCGGGCTCGGTCTCTGGCTGGTCTACTGGATCGTCGAGCGCTCGAACGGGGGTATCACGGTGTGCGACGCCGACCCTCGGGGGACCAGGGTGACGGTGACAGTCCCGCGTTACACCGGTGAGGTGGACTGACGACCTGCTCACAGGACCCGCAGCCGGTAGCCCTCGGCGGCGATATCGTCGGTCACCCGGCCGGTCTCCTCGGCGGCGTCGAGCACAGCCGTCACGAACGACTTTGGCACCTCGACACCCAGAAAGTCGTTTCCGTCACGGGCAGTCGTGAGCCGTGCCATCGTGTGCTCTGTTCCGTCGTCGTTGTAGATGCTTCCGACCTTCTCTCCGTTCCGGTAGAACCGGAGCGTGACGTCGGTCGGCTCCAGCCTGTCGAAACTGACCTCGAACACCATCCGGTCGTTCTCGATGCGTGCGAGCAGTCTCCCGTCGTGCTCGGTGACAACTGACTCCATAGCCCGACTCGGGACCGAGCGCGCCTGTTGGTTTCGGTGGGCGGTGGTCTGCCGGCCCGGTCCCGGGGTCGAGTCTCGGCGGTGTACCCGGACGGCAGTCCCGCTGGTCTGTACACACGCTATGCTTATGTGGCACAAACCCGTAGTAATCGGTATGTCAGCAGAGAGTGGAGGAGGAAGCGGGTCAGTGCCCGCGTACACGGAGGTCGATGTCGAGGTGCTCGTTATCGGAGCCGGGGCAGCCGGTGCCCGGACGGCGATCGAACTCGCCGAGCACGGCGTCGACGACGTGCTGGTGCTCGGGAAGCGCAACCACGGCGACGCACACACGACGTGGGCCAGGGGAGGTATCAACGGCGCACTCGGAACCCACGACCCGGAGGACGACTGGACCATCCACGCCGCGGACACGCTCAACGAAGGGCACTTCGTCAACGACCCGGAGAAGGTCGAGACTGTGACAGAGCAGATGCCCGAACGGTTGCGCGAACTCGACGACTGGGGGATGGACTTCTCGCGCACCGAGAGCGGTGAGCCCGACCAGCGGTACTTTGGTGCACAGTCGTTCCGCCGAACGGCTTTCGCCGGGGACTACACCGGCGAGGCACTGCTGAACACGCTCGTCGAGAAGGCCCAGGAACACGAGGTGCCTTACCGGGAGAACGTGATGGTGACGAAGCTGCTCTCGGACGGCGAGCGTAGCTACGGTGCAGTTGGATTCGACATGGAGAGCAACGAGTTCCTCCTGTTCAACGCCGGTGCGGTCGTGCTCGCGGCGGGCGGGTACGCGGCCGTCTACAACAGACACAGCTCCCGTGACGACGAGAACAACGGCGACGGGCCGGCGCTCGCCCACGACGCCGGCGCGCGGCTGATGGACATGGAGTTCGTCCAGTTCCACCCGACGGGGATGGCCGTCGACGAGAGCGACCCCGAGTGGGAGCCCTGGAGCGGGCGGCTGGTCACCGAGGCCGTTCGCGGCGAGGGCGGGCGGCTCTACAACGCCGACGGCGAGCGGTTCATGGAGCGGTACTCGCCCGACCAGATGGAACTCGATGCCCGGGACGTGGTCGCCCGCGCGATCGCACAGGAGATCTCGGAGGGCCGGGGAACCGAGAACGGCGGTGTCTATCTGGATATCTCTCACCGCGAGCAGTCGTTCATACAGGAGCGGCTCCCCCGGATGTACGAGCGGTTCTCGGAGCTCGGGGTGGACATGGCCGAGGAGGCTGTCGAGGTGGCACCGACCAGCCACTACGGGATGGGCGGTGTCGTCGTCGACGAGAACGCCGAGACCGACGTCGACGGGCTGTTCGCCATCGGCGAGACGATGGCCGGCGTCCACGGGGCCAACCGACTCGGCGGCAACTCGCTCGCAGAGACTGTCGCCTACGGCGTCGTCGCCGGCGAGGCCGTCGCCGAGCGCGTCGACGGGCCAGGCCACGTGCCGGAAGCGGTCCTGACGTCGCTCGCCGAGCCACACCTCCGCGGGCTCCAGTCGACCGCCGGTGTCGAGGGCGAGTACGAACCCGAGACGCTGCTGACCGAACTCCGCGACCTCATGTGGGAGCACGCGGGGATTCTCCGCGACGAGGCGTCGCTCCAGGCCGGACTGGACGAACTCGACGACGTCCGGCGAAAGGCAGAGAGACTCGACGTCGGCGGTGTCACCAGCCGCTCGTTCGAGTTCGCTATCGACCTCGGATTCATGCTGACAGTCTCCGAGAGCGTGCTCCGGAGCGCACTCGAACGAACCGAGTCCCGTGGCGCACACTACCGAACCGACCACACCGAGGTCGACAGCGATCTGCAGTGTAACATCTGTGTCGAACGCACCGACCTCGGCGGGATGGCGCTGTCGACCGAACCGGTCGACGAGCCGAGCGAACCGGTCCGGGCCGCGCTCGACGAGGGCCACGAACTCGACTATCACCAGCTCGAGTAGCGCCCTGAATCGACTCGGCAGACAGCAAAACCGTATCCCGACCGGAGTTTCTCTCGAACCGGACAGTTCCGACACGACCACCACGCGATGTCGAGACACGGCGGTCCCGTGTTAGCTGTCGAGTATCGCCCTGACGTCGTCAGCGAGTGCACCGGCGACTGTGTAACTATGGTGGCCGCCAGGGGGGAGACACCACCGCGTGCGACCGGGTGGTTTTAGTCCCGTGGGACAAATGATATCCTGATGAGCAAGGCTCGCAAGCCTGAGTGGCTGAAGATGCGGCCACCGTCGGGCGAGCGGTTCACCGAGATAAAACAGACACTCCGGGACCACGACCTGCACACGGTCTGTGAGGAGGCGTCGTGTCCGAACCTCGGGGAGTGCTGGAGTGGTCGCAACGGCCCCGGAACGGCGACGTTCATGCTGATGGGCGACCGGTGTTCGCGTGGCTGTAACTTCTGTGACGTCGAGACCGGCGGGATGGACCCGCTCGACGAGGACGAACCCGCGAACGTCGCGGAGGCGGTCACGGAGATCGGCCTCGAGTACGTCGTGCTCACGTCGGTCGACCGCGACGACCTGCCGGACCAGGGTGCCGGTCACTTCGCGCAGACGATCCGAGAGATAAAAGCCCGTGACCCGTCGGTTCTGGTCGAGGTGCTCGTTCCCGACTTCCAGGGTGACCCGGAGCTCGTCGGAGAGATAATCGACGCCGAGCCCGACGTTATCGCACACAACATCGAGACCGTCGAGCGACTGCAGTGGCCGGTTCGGGACCGGCGGGCCGGCTACGAGCAGTCTCTCTCTGTGCTCGAACAGGTGGCGACCGAGTCAGACGCCTACGCAAAGACCAGTATCATGCTCGGTGTCGGGGAACACCACCACGAGGTGTACCAGACCCTGCGTGACCTCCGGTCGGTCGGTGTCGACGTCGTCACGCTCGGTCAGTACCTCCAGCCCTCCCGGTCGCACCTGGAGGTTGCCGACTACGTTCATCCGGACGTGTTCGACACCTGGCAGCGCGTCGCCGAGGCGGAGCTCGACTTTCTGTACTGTGCCAGTGGTCCGATGGTTCGGTCGTCGTACCGGGCCGGCGAACTGTTCGTAGAGGCGCTTCGCCGCGAGGACACGACAGTCGCACAGGCACGCGAGCAGGCGCGAGGGTGACACATCCCCGACCGGTCGAGAGGGTGAGTCGTCCCGGGGGCGCCGGTCGACACTCCGGAGTCCACCAGCGACCGTAATACGACCCCTGCGCGGGTATGACACACAGATTATAGTTTCGTCCGACACTGTCGATTCCCCCGGTTACGGCTTCGAGCGTGGCTGTGTCTGCCGGTACAGGGATAACGTGACAGTCTATTTTAATACCTGCCACAGAGATACAAACGACACGTGGCTGCCGTGTCGGCACGGGTCTCGGTCGACGGGCGGGTGCGAGGGCCGGCGACCGGTGTCCGATTGCGGCGGCTAACACCGCTGGTGTGGCACGGACACACCGACAGAGAGGGTATCACGGCAAGGGGCGTGGTTCAACAATCTTTTGTTGCCGCAATTCTACCTGCTTGTATATGAGCGAGGATACCTCAACAGACGAACAGCACGATCAAACACGCCGGAAATTTCTGCTGGCGACAGGTGCGATAGGAACGGCAGCTGTCGCCGGGTGTGTCGGTGGCGACGGCGGGGGTAGTGACGAACT
>JAQCNM010000124.1 GCA_028275025.1 Halovenus sp. | reverse complement strand
TGGTACTGCCCACCTGTCGGTCTCCCGGGACGGCACGTTCACCGCCGGAATGGCACTCCACGATATCGAGGGCGGGGCCGCCGAGACGGTTGTCGTCGACCACGAGGCCGGGGCCGTCACCCTCGTCGGTGACAGCGTCGAGTACACGTTCCGACGGCCGGAGCGGTGAGGGCACCGAGAGGTGACAGGCGGTCACGGCTGACTCACAGCCCGGTCGTCAGCAGCCCGAAACCGCGGGGGGTCGGCGGTCTCAGTCGTCGGCGACAATCGGCTTTGGCTCGGTGCCGACCCGGCGGTCGAGAAAGTCCGCGAGCAGTTCGAACATGCGGAGCTTCTGGGCCTGGTCGGAGGAGGCGTGGCCCTCCTCGCCGAGTTCGCGGTACTCGAAGTCGGTGTCCTCCTCGTAGCCGGCCTCCTCGAGTGCCTCGCGGAAGAGACGCGCCTGCGAGACAGGCACCCGGCGGTCGTTGACACCGTGGACCTGCAGCATCGGGGCGTCGACGTTCTCGACGTGGGTCACCGGCGAGCGCTCGGTGTAAAGCTCCGGGTTCTCCTCGGGTGTTCCGAGGTACTTCTGCATGAGCTCTGTTTTGAAGTGTGGCATCGTGTTCTCGAACATGTCGTCGAGGTCGGTCAGACCGATCCAGGCGACACCGGCCTCGTACAGGTCGGGGTACTGGACCATCTGCCAGTACGACGAGTAACCACCGTAGGAGCCACCGAACACGACGACCCGGTCCTCGTCGAGCCAGTCGCGTGTCTCCAGAACCTCCTCGGTGACGGTGGCGATGTCGCCCTGCTCGGCGCCGCCCCAGTCGTCGAACAGCTCCCGAACGAACTCGCGACCGCGACCGGTCGAGCCGCGGTAGTTCACCTGCAGCACCGAGAACCCGAGCGAGACAAGCACCTGCGTGTAGAGGTTGAACCGCTTGACGTCGCGCGACCGTGGCCCGCCGTGTGGGGTGACGATGAGCGGCGAGGGGCGCTGTCCGGAGTCGTACAGCAACGCGCCGATCTCGAGTTCGTCGTACGGGTCGTGCTCGACAGCGGCCTGTGCCGTCTCGGGGATACCGTCAGACTCGACGGTGAGGTACTCCGCATCGGCAAAGTCCGCGGGGTCGAACGGCCCGTACTCGGCCTCGACGAGCGTCTCGTACTCGTGGGTAGAGACGTTGTAGACGAGCAGCTCCGGACGCTGTGTCGGGGTGGTGTAGGTCAGGATGACCCGGTCCGCATCGAGCACCGACTCGAGGCCGAACCCGGCGACCCCGCCGGGCAGGTCGAACTCGGTGGCCTCGCCGGTCTCGAGGTCGTAGATGACCGGCACCGACTCGGCGTCGCGGGCCCGGTTCCCGAGCACGCGCTCCCCGTCAGGCATGAACGCCTCGGCACCCTCCTCGAACTCGCCGTCACCGAGCCACCGGACCTCGTCGTTGTCGAGGTGGTAGACGCCGATGCGACCGAGGTCGGGCGAGTTGTCGCTGACGAGCAGACGCTCGCCGTCTGGTCCCCAGTCCGCCGGGCCGGACTCCGCGCCGGTCTCCCCGAGTTCGAGATTCCGGGGGTTCGAGCCGTCGGCGTCGGCGATGTAGACGTCGTAGTTGTCGAAGTCGTCACTCTCGTTTGTGCCGTAGGCGAGCTGCTCTGAGTCCGGCGAGAGTATCGCGCCGCCGGCAGCCCGGTCGTAGTCGGTGAGCTTCGTCGTCTCACCGGTCTCTCTGTCGTGGCGGTAGATGTTCATCTGGCCGTCGCGGCTCGACCCGAACACCAGCGTCCGTCCGTCCTCGCCGACGTCGGCGAGGGCCACCTGTCCGTCCATCTCGACGACCGGTTCGACCTCGCCCGACCGCGAGATACTGTAGATGTCGTTCTGTTCGTTGCCGGCATCGTCGAGGTGGAAGTACACCTCGTCGCCGTCTGCCGCCCAGTCGACCGGCCACCGGGCGTTTCGTGGCACCTCGCCGTCGCTCCACTGGTCGACTTCGCCCGTCTCGATGTCGAGTACGTGCAACTCGTTGCGCCCTGTCGTGTCGTAGTAGAACGCGACCTCCGTCCCGTCGGGGGAGGCTGTCGGGTGTGCCAGGGTCGGCAACGACGCCAACTCCTCAAGCAACTCCTCGGTTGATTCGTGTTCGCTCATTACACTCACCCGTTCGACGTGGAGGCTCATAAACTCGTCCAGAACAGGATTTCAGTAAGCTCAGAAGAGAAATCGCCGGTGAGTCGGGATACCGGGAGGACCGGGCACGGCTCACCGGGCACTGTCGAGCAGTTCGAAAAACGCCGCCGGGGCACAGTCACACACCAGAGGTGGTTTGAACCCGCCGAGGTAGTCGGTGCTCGGGTCGAGCCGGTCGACAACTGCCTCCCGCATGTGGAAGTGCCCGCCGTCGTGGGAGCCACTCAGTCTGAGGGCACGGTCGAGCAGGCCACCGGGTGTCCGACCGTCGACAAACGCGACCCGGCTGGCACCCGGTGGCCGCTCCGGGTCGAACGCGTACAGACCACCGGCCTCGAACCGCTTCGCGTGAGCGTTTGCCGGGTGTGACCGGCACAGATTCCGGATACGGTCGTCGGTCGGGTCGTCGACGACGGCCGGTGTGGTGGCGACAGTGAGGTAGCCGAACACGTACCGGTGCATGCGGCCGTCGGTCTCCAGTCCGGTGTAGAAACCGAGAACGTCTCCCACACCGAGTGTCTCGATGGCCGAGACGTTCTGGTCCTTGCCGCCCTCGCCGTAGGTCAGCGCCTCGAAGTTCGGGTCGTAGTGGACCGGCCACCGCCGGACACGGGCCTCGTCTGTGAGCCACGCCGCGTCGGCGTGTGGCCTGATACCGTCGACCAGGTCGGCGAGCGTGCCGTCGCCGTGGCGCTGTGGCATCGACCCGAACGTCCGTGACTCGGTGGTCCTGCGGGATTTCTCCGGAATGGGGACGTACTCGAACCGTCGGCCGTCGTCGAGTTGTGGCCGCGGCCTGACGTTCCCGCTGTCGGCACCCACCCCCACCAGCACGACGGTCATCCGGCGGCCTCCGGTGGCACGGCGAGACGGCAGGGGGCCGCCGCACCCGGGCGGTCACGGGCACCGCCGGTCGTCGGTTCGGGTGACCGGTTCGCACTAGGGGACACAGCCGCCGGCATCGAACAGCCGTTACTGTGCCGACTCGGCGAGTTTGTCGCGGTGTTTCTCCTCGATTTTCTCGAGTTTCGGGGGGATCTGCATCCGACAGTAGGGCTTGTTCGGGTGTTTCTCGAAGTAGTTCTGGTGGGTCTCCTCGGCGCGGTAGAACGTCTCAAGCGGCGCTACCTCGGTGACGACGCCGCCGTACTCGCCGCCCTGTTCGAGTTCGTCGATGTAGGACTCGGCGACGTCGCGCTGTTGGTCGTCGTGGTAGAAGACCGCCGAACGGTACTGTGACCCGACGTCTGGGCCTTCCCGGTTCTCGGTGGTCGGGTTGTGAATCTCGAAAAAGACCTCCAGAAGCTCCTGGTAGCTCACCGCGTCCGGGTCGTACGTTATCTGGACCGCCTCGGCGTGACCGGTCGTGCCGTTACAGACCGCGCGGTAGGAGGGGTCCTCGACGTGGCCGCCACAGTAGCCAGAGACCGTCTGTTCGACACCGCGAACGCGGTCGAACGCCGCCTCGATACACCAGAAGCAACCGCCTGCGAGCGTCGCCGTTGCAATCATACACCCCTGTAGGGCCGGGACGCCTATAGTCTCTGTGTGCCGGGACGACGTCGCGGGGGATAAGGACACGTCGAGACGACCGGTGTCGAGGAGTCGACCGTCGAGCCGTCTCGGCCGGGGGAACAGCCGCGGGACCGTCTCGCAGCACCACACGTAGCGGTCACCGAACGTCGCCCGGAGCGCCGGTTCCTCGTGGGAGACGGCGAGTGAGAGACGGGCGTGGGCGCGAACGGGCACGCACGCCTGTGGTGTTCCCACCGGTCGAACGGCCGGGTGTATCAGTCGGCGAGTTCGTCGAGTACACCGTCGGTCGTCCCCGGAACCGGTTCGGGGTCGGTGCCAGCCCTGACGGCGGCGTCGGCGTCTTTCAGGAGGTGGCCGGTGGTGAGACAGACGACCTGTTCGTCGTCGTCAACGACACCCTGGTCACGGAGTGCTCGCAGACCGGCGACAGTGGTGGCCGAGGCGGGTTCGACCCCGACACCCTCGGCGGCGAGGTCACGCTGTGCCCGCGTGATGGCCGTCTCGGAGACAGCCACGGCGGTCCCACCCGTCTCGCGGATGCCCGGCAGTGCCTTTGGCGCGTTGACCGGGTTGCCGATACGGATGGCCGTGGCGTGTGTCTCGACCTCGTTCCAGCGGCGGGTCTCCTCGTTTCCCTCCCGGATGGCCTCGACCATCGGGGCGGCACCCGCCGCCTGGACACCGGTCAGCGCCGGTACCTCGTCGGCGGTGAGTGCGCCGCTCGCCTGGAGTTCGCGGAGACACTTGTAGATTGCCGACGTGTTGCCGGCGTTTCCCACCGGCAACACGATGCGGTCGGGGTAGCTCCCCTCCTCGCGGCGAAACTGCTCGAGAATCTCCAGACCGATCGTCTTCTGTCCCTCCAGCCGAAACGGGTTCAGCGAGTTCAGCAGGTACACCTCGCCACGCCGCGCGAGGTCCTGTACGATGTCGAGACAGGTGTCGAAGTTGCCGTCCACCTCGAGGATACGGGCCCCGTGGAGGCTGGCCTGTGCGACCTTGCCGGCGGCCACCTTCCCCCGGGGGAGCAACACAAGCGTCTCGATACCGGCCCGTGCGCCGTAGGCGGCCAGTGCGGCGCTCGTGTTACCCGTCGAGGCACACGCGAGTCGGTCGACACCGACCTGCCGGGCGACACGAACCCCGACGGTCATCCCGCGGTCCTTGAAACTCCCGGTCGGGTTCATCCCCTCGTGTTTGACCCGGACCCGGTCGATGCCGAGTGCTGTCTCGATGCGGGGCACGTCGTGCAGCGGTGTGTCACCCTCCGGGAGTGTCACGCCGGTGTCGAACGGCAGTGCGGCGGCGTACCGCCACACCCCACGTCCCTCGAACGCGTCCCACGTCGGCAGGTCGGCGTACCGGACCTCCAGCAGTCCGTCGCACTCGTCACAGGTGTACCGGATCTCTGCGAACGGCGGGAACCGCTCCCCGCAGGCGATGCAGGTCAGCCAGACACCGCTGTCGGCACACCCGGGAACCTCCGCCCGGAGGGTGAGATGGCTCATCACCCACCCGTCGGTCCCCGGGGAAGAAAAGTCAGGGGGTCGGTGAGACCGGACGACACGGCCGCCAGGCCGGCGTAGTGTGTTACTCTCCGAACTCGTCGATACGGTCGTGGACGTAACCGGTCCAGGCGTCGAGGGTGTCGTGCATGAGTTCGCGTGCCTCGGGGAGCGGTGTCGGGGAGTACTGGTAGATGTGGCCGCCGCCGTCGAGAAGTCGGCGTTCGCGGGTGGTCAGTCCCTTTTCTCGCAGTGTCGACAGCGACCGGTTGACGTTACTCCGGTCCCGGTCGAGCGTGTCGGCCAGTTCAGCGACGGTACTGCTCGGGTGAGAGAGCAGTGTCTCGTACGTGCGGGCCTCGTGGGGTTGGATACCGAACACGCAGGTCATCACGTCGACGAGGGTCGGCTCCTCGCCGAGCATGAGTTCGCGAAACTGCTCCGGAGACGGTGATGGGTCTGGGCCTGACATACCGTCTGTTGTGGCGGTGTGAAAATAAACCCACCTGCTCAGTTCGAGACGAGAGTGCCGGTACCCGGCAGAGTACTCACCGCTCGGCGGGGGCGCGCTGTGGGGGCTGGTCGTACTGCTCGCGGAACTCGCCGATGAGTTGACCCATCTGCGCGTACCAGTCGTTGAGCATCCGCTGCATCTCGTCGGCTACCTCGTCCGGGTCTGCCGGGTGAAACACGTGGTAGTAACCGCCGTGGTCGTAGTTGACCTGTTCTTTCTGGACGAACCCGCTGTTGACGAGTCGCTGGACCGACCGATAGGCCGTCGACCGCTCCCGGTCGACCTGCTCGGCTATCTCGTCGACGGTCAGCGGCTCCGGGTGTTCGGCGAGCAGGGTGAATATCCGCCGGTCGAGGTCTTTCAGACCGTGAATGCACTCTAATAATCCTTCACACTGCATATCGCGGTTGAGGT
>JAQCNM010000110.1 GCA_028275025.1 Halovenus sp. | reverse complement strand
GTTACGGTCGGTCTCGCTCCGGGCGTTACTGTCGTGTGTGCTGTCGTCGTGCTGTGCACAGTCGCTGCAGACCTCGAGCTGTGCGCCGGCGATGTTCACTGATTGGGTCTCGACGCCGGCGGCACCACAGAGCTCGCAGCTGTCCCCGGCGTCGAGCCCACCACCAGTCGAGTACTTTGCCATACCCGCGTTACGACGACATCACACTTAACTGCTCCTTTCGCCTGTTTCTGTCCACACTACGACAACACCGACCCGACGTCGGTATCCTGGCCGTCTCGTTCGAATCTCGCCGTTGCTCACCACTCGCTGTCGCTCGGGAGGAGCGCCGAGGGTGAGATTTGAACCACGTCAGGACGGTCGTCACGCTGCGACCTGTCTCGTTCGAATCTCACCGTTGTTCACCACTCGCTGTCGCTCGGGAGGAGCGCCGAGGGTGAGATTCGAACTCACGAGTCCTCTCGGAGACCTGCTCTCGAAGCAGGCGCCTTGGCCGGGCTAGGCTACCTCGGCTCGGCAGGATATTTCCGGAGCGGGATATTATCGGTTTCGGTTCCAACGGGGTTCACAATTCTTATCGCCCGGACCGTCATACCGTGTGTATGTCAGAACAACCGGACGAGGCGGCGGTGAGGGCGCGGCTCCGGGGTGTTCGGGACCCGGACCTGGGTGACGACATCGTCTCACTGGACCTCGTCAACGAGATCGAGATCGACCACGAAGCGGCGGGTATCCGGGTCGACCTCGCGCTCGGTGCGCCGTACTCGCCGGCCGAGACGGCGATGGCAGGCGAGACGCGAACGGCGCTCTCGGAGTTTGGCTACGACGTCGACATCACCGCGACAGTCCGGGAGCGCAGCCCCGAGGAGATTCTCTCCGGTGTCGGGAACGTCATCGCGGTCGCTTCCGGAAAGGGTGGTGTCGGCAAGAGCACCGTCGCGGTGAATCTCGCTGCCGGCCTCTCCGAACTCGGGGCCCGTGTCGGTCTGTTCGACGCCGACATCTACGGTCCGAACGTCCCGCGGCTCGTCGACGCCGAGGAGCAACCACAGGTCAGCACCGAGGAGACTATCATCCCGCCCGAGCGGTTCGGCATCAAGCTGATGAGCATGGACTTTCTGGTCGGTTCGGACGACCCCGTTATCTGGCGTGGACCGATGGTCCACAAGGTGCTCACACAGCTCTGGGCGGACGTCGAGTGGGGAACACTCGACTACATGGTGATCGACCTGCCGCCTGGAACCGGCGACACACAGCTCTCGATGCTCCAGACGGTGCCCGTTACCGGGGCGGTCATCGTCACCACGCCACAGCAAGTCGCAGTCGACGACGCCCGCAAGGGTCTCGAGATGTTCGCCGAACACGAGACACCGGTGCTCGGCATCGTCGAGAACATGTCGGGGTTCCAGTGTCCGGACTGTGGCAGTGAACACCCGATCTTCGGCACGGGTGGCGGCCGCGAGTTCGCCGACGAGGTCGAACTGCCGTTTCTCGGCGACGTGCCGCTCGACATCGGCGTCCGGGAGGGCGGCGACGGCGACAAGTTACCCGTGATGACCGACAGCGAAACCGGCAGTACCCTGCGCTCGCTCGCTCGGACGACCGCCGACATGCAAGGGCTCGTCCACCGGCGCGAGCACAGTACGTCCCGGGCGTGACGAGACCGACCGAGAGCGAAATTGTTTTCGTTCGAGCGCTCCGTAGTACGTATCACATAACATGTCTCTCTGTCCTGCCCGTCGTCGGAGGTGCCCAGTCGGTGTCGGATAACCGTCTGCTGGTGCCTGTCTCCGACACCGAGACGCTCCGCCAGACTGTCGAGTACGCCGTACAAACGGCCGTCGGGACCGAGGCCGACACGCCGGCGACTGTCAGATTCGTCTATCTCAATCCGGCCAGGGCCAACCAGCGGGCCGAGGCGACCCGCCGGACGGCGGAGAAACTACTCGACCGCGTGGCTGTCTGGGCCCGCGAGGATGCCGGCGAACGGGAGCTTGTCGTCGAGACGATTCACCTCGGTGCCGACCGGTACATCTTCAGCCCGGCCGACGTAGCCAACGCACTGGTCACCGAGGCGCGAGGGCAAAACAGGCGACGGGTCGTGCTCGACCCCGAGTACGACCCCGGAATCGGGGCAATGCTGGTCCAGCCACTGGAGGGCAAACTCGCCGGAGTCGAGGGTATCGGCGTCGAAACTGCCCCTGTGGAGCGACAGACCCGACGGACACCCGTGTTCGAGCTGACCACCCTCGGCGAGATTGGGACACTGTTCGGAATCTCGTTCGTGTTCTACCAGGTGCTCGCCGGCAACGTCACCTGGCTGGCCGCGAACCCGGTGGAGTGGGCAGACAAGATATACTGGCTCGACATAGTGACCGGGACCATCTCGGCGACTGTGGCGGCAGTGGCACTCTCCCAGGTCACACTCAGCACCGCACCGACCCGGCGGTCGGTCGGTCGCGTGCTCCGTGGGCTGGTCTATCTCCCCTACCTGCTCGTCGAGATCGTAAAGACGAACATCCTCGTCGCGGCAGTCATCCTGAACCCGCAGATCCCGGTCGAGCCACGACTGACCCGCGTGCGACCGGCGCTCTGGGGTGGGCTCCCGATGGCGGTGCTCGCAAACAGCATCACACTCACGCCGGGAACACTCTCGGTGCGAATCACCGGGCGGTCGTTGCTGGTCCACACACTCGTCCCCAGGGCCCGCGAGGGGCTGGTCGACGGTGGGCTCGAACGGGCGGTCCGGTTCGTGTTCTACGGCCGTGGAGCGATGCGGATGCCGAGCCTCCGCGAGCGCGGCGAGGCCGACCCGGTTCCGGCAGACCACGTCCGGCCCGTCGACGAACAGTCCGGTGACGACGGTAACGGGACCGACACGGCCGGGAGCAACGACACCGACGGAGGTGAGGGGCGATGATTCCGGGGCTGTCCGGAGATTTCGTCACGCAGGTGTTCCTGCTCGTAGCGGCGGGGTTCATGCTGCTCGCGGTCGCGATGTTCTATCGGGCGATAGTAGGACCGACCACACAGGACCGTGTGCTCGCAGTGAACGTGCTCGGCACCAACACGGTGATCGTGCTGGCGTTGCTCGCGGTCGGGCTCGGCGAGCAGTCGCTGGTCGACATCGCACTGGTGTACGCGCTACTGAACTTCCTGATGGCCGTCGCTATCTCGAAGTTCACCGTCGAACGGGGTGACGTACTGTGATAGAGACCGTCCGGACGGGTGGTATCGTCCTGCTCGTCCTGGCCGGGCTGTTTTTCACCCTCGTCTCGACGACGGGAGTGTTGCGGTTACCGGACGTGTACTCCCGAGCCCACACGGCCTCACAGGCCGACACACTGGGGGCCGGCCTCACGCTGGCCGGGGTCGCACTCGCGCTCGGCTGGGGGACCACCACGGTAAAGACGGTGCTACTACTGGTTTTCGTCTTCGCGACCAACCCGACCGCGGCACACGCCATCTCGCGGGCGGCCCACGAGGAGGGTATCGAGCCCTGGACCGCCGACGACGACCGCACCGACGAGGAGCTCTACGAGGCGGCCCGCGCCAGGGTTCCCGACGGCGGACAGTCCGGGGGTAACACCACGACGGCCGACGAGCCAGGCGAACAGGAGGAGACAGGATGAGTGAACTGTTCGCGGCCGCACTGTTCGTGTTCGTGCTCGTCACCGCAGTCACCACGGCCCTGCTCCGGGACGTACTAGCGGTTGTCGTCGTGTTCGCAGCCTACAGCCTCGGGATGGCCCTGTTCTACGCGTTCTTGCTCGCACCGGACGTGGCGATGACCGAGGCGGCCATCGGCGCCGGCGTGACGACGCTCTTGTTGCTCCTGACACTCACAAAGACAAACCGCACACGGCCCGACAGGTGGATAGAGGGGGTCGATCTGCCGGCACTTGCCGTCTTTGCGGCACTGTTGATTGTGCTCGTCGTCACACTCCTCAACAGCATTCCGGCGGTCGGTGACCCCGGTGCCGCGTGGAACAACCCCGGTGTCACCCAGTACTACATCGAGAACGCCTACGACGACACCGGTGTCGAGAACGCCGTAACGGCGGTGCTGGCCGGCTACCGTGGGTTCGACACGTTCGGCGAGGCCGTCGTCGTGTTCGCGGCGGGGATCTCCTCGCTCATCGTGCTTCGACAGGTGGTGTTCACCCGTGAGTGACGCGACCGGCGGTGACGAGACCGGTGTGGAGAACTGGCGAGTGAGCCCAGACACCAACGGGCGGTCTGCGTACGTCGAGAGCCAGATCATCATGACGACCGTCCAGGTCGTCACGCCGTTCTCGCTCACGTACGGTCTGTTCCTGATGTTCCACGGCGCGGACTCACCGGGTGGAAGCTTCCAGGGCGGTGCGGTGATGGCGGCGACCGTGCTGATGATCGCGTTCGCGTTCGGTGTTGCACCCACCCGGGACTGGCTGCGCAACCGGACGGTCGTGGCTCTCGCGGCCGGCGGTGTCGCGGCGTTTGCCGCTGTCGGTCTCGTTCCGGTGCTGTTCGGAGATAGTTTCCTCGCTCACCCCCGGTTCGAGTCGGTGTTCGGCATCGACACGAAGTGGGGTCTCGAGGCTATCGAGGTCGCCGGTGTCGCACCCATCGTGGCCGGTGTCCTCGTCGGCCTGTTTTTCCTTATCGCCGCGGGGATGAACCCGGACGACCAGACACCGGAAGCGCGACCAGACGGTGGTGGGCACGACCCCGAGAGGGCCGACGAGGGGACCGACACGGAGACAGTCTCGGGTGGTGACCGGCCATGATCGGGGCGCTGGCAGACAGTTACACATACGTCCTGTTCGCGATACTGATGGTCGTGGGCCTGTACATGGTCGCTGCGAGTGCCAACCTCGTAAAGAAGGTAGTCGGACTGAACATGTTCCAGACGGGGATATTCCTGTTTTTCGTGACAACGGCGTACGTCGACAACGGGAGTTCGCCCGTTATCCCTGCGGAGGCGGCGGCCGGTGACCGCTACGCGAGCCCGCTGCCACAGGTCATCGTCCTGACCGCAATCGTCGTCGGCGTGGCCCTGACCGCCGTCTCGCTCGCGCTCATCGTCCGCATCTACGACGAGTACGGTACGCTCAACGAGGCGACCCTCCGGGAGGTGCGCACCGATGAGTGAGACCGTCGAGGCGGCGCTCGCACTGCTTGTCGTCGTGCCGTTTCTCGGCGCGACGCTACCACTCGTGCTCGGACTGGTCCGGGACAGTGTGGGGTGGGCCGTCGCCGCGGCCGTGCTCGTGGTTGAGGCGGGGCTGGCCGCTCGGGTCGTGTACACCCTCGCCGGCGGGGACCGCGTCGTGCAGGTGCTCGGCGGGGAGACGTTCGGCCGGAACGACGAGACGCTGTCCTCGGGGGAGTCCACCGAGGGGTTTGCCGTTGGAATCGAACTCGTCGGCGACCCGTTCTCGGGGGTGTTGGTGCTGTTGGTTGCCGGTGTCTCGCTCGGTGTGCTCGCGTTCGCCCGTCAGAGCGGTCCACACAGCAACGCCTTCTACAGCGGTTACCTCCTCCTGACCGGCGCACTGATGGGTGTCGCACTCACCGGCGACCTGTTCAATCTGTTCGTCTTTCTCGAGATATCCGGGCTAACGACGTACGCGCTCGTCGCCAGCGGCCGGTCGCCAGCCGCCGCGGTCGCCGCGCTGAAGTACCTCGTCGTCGGGACGACCGGGGCGTCGATGTATCTGGTCGGTATCGGCTACATCTTCGTCGAGACCGGGTCGCTCAACATGGTCGACGTCTCGCGGATACTGGCCGGTGAGACAGCGTTTCTCGACGAGGGGTTGTACACCGACCCGCTCGTCGTCGCCGCGTTCGGGTTCGTCGCCGTCGGACTGGTCACGAAGGCTGCGATCTTCCCGCTGCACACCTGGCAACCCGACGCCTACGCGGAGGCACCCGACACCGTGACGGTGTACATCTCGGCGCTGGCCTCCACCGCCGCCGCGTACGCACTCGCCCGTGTCACGTGGTTCGTGTTCACGCCCGCGTTCTTCGACGCCGGCGCGGCCAACCGCCGGGTGCTCGAGTTTCTGCTCGTGCTCGCGGCGGCGAGTGTCGTCGCCGGGAGCGCGCTCGCGGCAGTACAGCCACGGATAAAACGGATGTTCGCTTACTCCTCGGTCGCACAGTTCGGACTCATCGTCATCGGCATCGGGGTTGCGGTCCACCCGGCAGCGGGTGAACAGGCCACGACCTTCGCTGTCTACGGTGTCGGCATCCACCTGGTCGGCCACGCGGTCATAAAGAGCGGTCTGTTCGCCACCGCCGGTGCGCTCGCGGCCGCAACCGGTGCCCGCCGTGTGAGTGAATACGCGGGTCTCGCGCGCCGCCGGCCGGTCCTGGCCGGGGGGATGGCCGTGCTCGGGTTCGCACTCGTGGGTGTCCCTCCGACGGTCGGGTTCATCGGCAAGTGGTACGTCGCGCTGGGGGCTGTCGAGGCGGGACACTGGCCGCTCGTGACGGTCATATTCGTGAGTACGGTGCTGTCACTGCTGTATATCGCCCAGATTATCGAGCGGCTCTACTTTGCCGGCGTCGACGTGTCACCCGACCCGGCGGGCACGGGCACCGGCTCACCCGGTGAGACCGGCGAGGCGGTGGCGGCCGACGGCGGCGCGGGGGCAACGGCCGTGGCGACCGGCGAAGGCAGTCTCTCCGTCGGGATGATAGCGCTCGCGGTGGTGGCGGCGGTGCTCGCGGTCGTTCTCGGGTTCACCGGGTCCGAACTCTCCGCCTGGCTCGACCCGGTCGCCGCGGCCGTCGCCGACGCCGCACCGGAGGTGACAGCGTGATCGAACCGGCAACGGCCGACCCGCGGCCGATGCTCGCGGTACTGCTCTCGGCGGCGACTATCCTGCTGATACTCGCCTCACACCGCCGGCCGAACGTTCGGGAGTCGTGGTCGGTGCTCGCCGCCGTCGCGAAGTTCGCCGTTATTCTGAGCATGCTACCTGGCGTGCTCGACGGCACCGAGTACCGCTGGTCGATGGGGGAGTTCGTCGCCGGTATCGAGTTCGCGCTCCGGGCCGACGCGCTGGGGCTTGTGTTCGCCCTGCTCGCCAGTGTTCTGTGGATCGGCACCAGTTTCTACGCCGCGGGCTACATGCGCGGTCTGGGCGCGGACTCACAGACCCGTTTCTTTGCGGCCTTTGCCGCGAGCCTCTCGGCGGCGGTCGGTGTCGCGTTTGCCGAGAACCTGCTGATGATATTCCTGTTCTACGAACTGCTGTCGGTCGCAACCTACCCGCTGGTGGCCCACGACGAGACCGACGAGGCCCGTGCCGCCGGCCGGAAGTATCTCGCGTACACCTTCCTGGGTGGTGGGGTGCTCGTGCTCGCGGGAACTGCACTGGTGTTTGCCCTCTCGGGGACGGTCAGTTTCGCCGCCACCGGCCCGAGCACCGCGGCGGGACTCGGGGGGGCAGACACGACACTCGCCCGGGCAGCGTTCACCATGCTCGCAGCGGGGTTCGGTGTGAAGGCGGCGCTGATGCCGCTACACTCCTGGCTGCCCGACGCGATGGTCGCGCCGACGCCAGTCTCCGGGCTGTTGCACGCCGTCGCGGTGGTAAAGAGCGGCGTGTTCGGCATCGCACGGCTCGTACTCGACGTGTACGAACCGGCGCTGGTCGCCGAACTCGGTGTCGGTATCGCGCTCGCAGTGGCCGCCGGGGTGACACTCACCGCCGCTAGTATCATCGCCCTCCGGGCCGACCGGCTGAAACGCCGGCTCGCCTTCTCCACGGTCAGTCAACTCTCCTACATCGTTCTCGGACTCGGGCTCGTCGGCCCCGCGGCCGCCGCCGGTGCCGGCCTGGAGAACGTCATAAAGGGAGGACTGCTCCACATCCCGGCACACGGGTTCATGAAGCTCACCCTGTTTTTCTGTGCCGGTATCATCCACGTCGAGACCCACACCGACTACATCAGCGAGATGGACGGTATCGGCAAGCGGATGCCGCTGACGATGACCGCCTTTGCCGTCGCCGCCGCGGGGATGGCGGGTATCCCGCTGGTGGCCGGGTTCGTCAGCAAGTGGTTCCTGCTGGTCGGGGCGGTCTCCGCCGGGCAGGCGGTGTTTGCCGTTGCACTACTGGTCTCCGGTGTGCTCAACATCGCGTACTTCTGGCCGATCGTCTACGGGGCGTTTTTCGAGTCTCACGACCGGGCCGACGCGAAACCGCTCGTCGGGGGGCCGTTCGGCGGCGAGTTCTTCGGAACCACCGCTGCGACCGACGGCGGGAGGCCAGACGATGGTTCACAGCCCGACGGTGAAGCGGATGATGACGGGGGGACACGAACTGACGACAGCAGCCACGACGGGGCGACACAGGCCGACGGCGGCCACGAGGGGGGAGACCGCGACGGAGCCGGACACGACCACCACGGCGGCCCGGGACCGGGTGGCTGGGAGCGAGTCGGCTGGACCGGCGCGGAGGGCTCCTGGCTGATGCTCGGCCCGATTCTGGCGGTCGTCGTCGGAGCGGTCGTGCTCGGACTCGTTCCCTCGCAGATTGGCTTTCTCGAACTCGTCGAAACTGTCGCCGCGGAGGCCGTCTCGGGGGTGACCGACTGATGGTGCTCGACCTGCTCCCGCCGGCGGTGTTCGTGCTGGCTGCGGCGGTGCTCGCGGGTGTGCTCCCACGACGACCGGCACACGCGGCCGGTCTGCTGGGCACCGGAACGGCGGCGGCGCTGTCGTGGCTGGGCCCGGGTAGCGGTGCCTACCTCGAGGTGACCCTGTTTGGCGCGTTCGACGCCGTGCTGTACAACGTCGACGAGTTCTCCCGGCTGATGGGGCTCATCTTCGGGCTCATCGGCGCGGTGGCGGTGGTCTACTCCTACGCCAGCGGGGCCGACAGCCGACAGACCGCGTTCGCACTCGGCTACGTCGGGGTGAGTCTCGCGACAGTCTACGCCGGTGACTGGCTGACACTCATCTTCTTTTGGGAGCTGATGGCAGTCTTCTCGACGTTGCTGGTGTGGCACTACGGCGGGCGGGCGGTTCGTGCCGGCTACCGGTACGCCCTGCTACACGGTATCGGCGGGAGTCTGCTTCTGGCGGCTATCGTCTGGCTGCTCGCCGACCCGGCGACGGCCGCGGGGGACGCCGGCGGGTTGGTGTTCAGCCCACACGTCGACGGCGTCTCCGGTGGGATGTTGACCGCTGACTCGGTCGTCCCGGGGCTGCTTGCGGCGGTCGGAATCGGTGTCAACGTCGGCTTTGTTGGTCTGCACGCCTGGCTCCCCGACACCTACCCGCGACCCCACGTCGCCGCGAGTGTCTTTCTCTGCGTGTTCACCACGAAGACCGGTGTCTACGGCATGTACCGGGCGTTTCCGGACGGCCACCTCTGGATCGCCTACATGGGCGGGGCGATGGCCGTCTTCGGCGCGTTCGCGGCCCTGCTCCAGTCGGACATGCGCCGGTTGCTCTCCTATCACATCCAGTCACAGGTGGGGTACATGGTCGCCGGAGTAGGGTTGGCCGGTGTCGGGGTCGGCAAGGTTGCGTCCGACCCCGGTAGTTACGCGAGTCTGGCGACTGCCGGTGCGTTCGGCCACGTGTTCAACCACATCCTCTACAAGGCACTCCTGTTCATGGCCGTCGGGGTCATCATCTACCGGACCGGCCAGGAACACCTCGACGACATCGGCGGACTCGCCCGGCAGATGCCACTGACCGCCGGTGTGTTCGCCGTTGCCGCGCTCTCTATCGCCGGATTCCCCCTGTTCAACGGGTTCGTCTCGAAGGGGATGATAATCGGGGCCGCCAACAAGAAACAGCTCGACCTGCTGTGGGGGCTGCTCCTGGTCGGCGGTGTCGGTACGTTTCTCTCCTTTATCAAACTCGGTTACTTCGCGTTTATCGAGGGGAGCTACGACGGGCGAGTCCGTGATGCGAACGTCGGTCAGAGTGTGGCGATGGTGTCTGTCGCCGCCCTGTGTGTCCTGTTCGGTGTCGCCCCGGGCCTGTTGTTCGACCTGCTCCCGCTCCAGGGCGAGTACGACTACACCACCTACACCCTCGACCACGTCGCCGAGGGTGTCGGACTCGCCGTCGCAGGGGCGGTCGGGTTCGCCGTCCTGCGGGGGCCGCTCCACCACGTCGG
>JAQCNM010000095.1 GCA_028275025.1 Halovenus sp. | reverse complement strand
TCTGTTCGCTGTCGGTCCCCTCCGGCCCCGGCTGTTGGTCTGGCTCCTCGTCGCTCCCGGGGCCCGAGTCGCCGAACGGACCGGTGTCGGACGACTCGGACGGTGGTGTTCGCTCCTCGTGACCGGTGATGTCCAGCGGGATGTCTTCCTCACTCACGGACGGTCACCTCTGGGGCCCGGAACCGCTTGTCGGTGTCGACCGGGACGGGACCATCCCGGGTGACAGTGACCGAGGGGAGGCCGGTGTCGACCGGGCTGTGGCGCTGTCGAGTGACAGTGGCCGGACCGTGGCTGTGCCGGAGGACTCCGGCCCGGCCGGCAGGGGGGCTCGTACTGTCGGACGTAACTTCCGAAAGATATCCGCCACCCCGGGGTGACGAAATTCTTCAGGGGCGTACCTCCGACAGTATCAGTCATCGGCAGCCACCTCCGCGTCGCCGGAGAGGTCGATCCCGGTCACGGCAGAGACGTTGTCGTCTTGCATCATGACGCCGATGGCCCGCTCGGCCCGGTCGAGCATCGCCGACCGGTGCGAGACAACGACAAACTGCGCCTCCTCGGAGAGCTCGTCGACCAGTTCACCCACCAAGTCGGCGTTTGCGGCGTCCAGAAAGGCGTCCACCTCGTCGAGAGCGTAGAACGGCGCGGGGTTGTGCTGCTGGATAGCGAAAATAAACGCGAGTGCCGTCAGCGACTTCTCCCCACCGCTCATCGCGTCGAGCCGCTGTATCGGTTTGTCCCCGGGCTGTGCCTTCATCGTCAGCCCGCCGTCGAACGGGTCGTCCTCGTTGTCGAGGTGGAGCCGACCGGTCCCGTTCGAGAGCCGCTCGAACACCGACTGGAACTGCTCGTCGATCGCCTCGTAGGCGTCCATGAACGTCGCCCGTTTGCGGGCCTCGTAGGTCTCGATGCGCTCGCGGATGCCGTCTGCCTCCTCGACGAGGGTCTCGCGTTGCTCCTGCAGCTTCGACAGCTCCGACTCCACCCGGTCGTACTCCTCGATTGCGAGCATGTTCACCGGCTCCAGGGTCGACATCTCACCCTCCAGGCGGTCGAGCTCCCGCTCGACTGTCTCGTGATCCGGGATCTCCGCGGGGTCGTACTCGCCGACCTCGGATTCGAGCTCTGCGATCTCCCACTCCAGGCGGTCCCGCTCGTCTCTGCGGTCGGCGAGCTCACTCTCGACCTGTTTGACCTGTTCGCGGGCCTCGTTGCGCCGCTCCTGTGCCTCGCGAACGTCCCCGCGCAGCGCGTCGCGCGTCTCCTTTAGCTCGACCAGCTCAGACTCTAGCTCCGCGACGGCCGCCTCCTTCGCCTCCAGGTCCGCCTCCCGGTCGGCGATGTCGGTCTCGAACTCCTCGATGCGGCGCTCGGCGTCGCGTTTCGTCTCGTCGGCCGCCTGAATCTCGTCGTCGAGCTCCTCGATTGCCTCCTGGGCGTACTCGCGTTCGAGCTCCAGCTCGCGTATCTCGCCGTCGAGGTCGTTTCTCCGGTCCTCGAGGTCGTCGAGCTCCTCGCGCAACCTCTCGGCGGTGGCGGTCAGCTCCGGGAGCGCCGAGTCCTCGACCTCGGCCTCCAGGTCGTCGATCTCGGCCTCGATACCGGCTATCGTCTCGTTTTTCTCGGCGATCGCTGTCTCCAGCTCGTCCATCTCCGCGGCGACGGCCTCCCGGTCCTCGGCAATCTCCGCGAGGTCGCTCTGGAGCTGGTCGATGCGTGCCTCCGTCTCCCCGATGTCGTCCTCCCGGGCCTCGATGTCGGCGGTGATCTGGCGGACCTGCTCGGCGGTGTCGGTCTCCTTGTCTCGGGCGTCTTCGAGCCGCTCTTCTACACCCCGTAGCTCCTCACGCACCGACTGACGCCGGTCCTCGAGCTCCTCGATGCGGGCCGCGACCCGGTCGAGCTGTCCCTCGCTACCCGCAAACGAGTACCGGGAGCCGCTCGTCGAGCCGCCGGTCATCGCACCGGACTGCTCGACGAGGTCACCGTCGAGCGTGACCAGCCGGAACTCGCCCATCAGCTCCCGGGCGGTCTCGATGTTCTCGACGACGAGGCTGTCCCCGAGCACGTACGAGAAAACCCCCGCGTACTCCTGCTCGAAGTCGACGAGATCGTATGCAAAGTCGACGACACCCTCGTGGTCGGGCACCTTCGGCAGGGATCGCCGGCGCATCTCGGTCAGCGGCAGAAAGGTCGCTCGCCCGGCGTTGCGGGACTTCAGGTAGTCGATACAGCGCTGTCCCACCTGGTCGTCGTCGACGACGACGTTGGCGAGTCGGCCGCCCGCAGCGGTCTCACAGGCCGTCGCGTACGCGCCGGGGACCCCACCCAACTGTGCCACCGTCCCGTGGACACCGGTGACGTCGGCGTTCAACACCGCCGTCACCGCACGTCCGTACGACGAGTCTCCGGTCTGGCCGGCCTTTGCCTCGAGCTCCGCGTACTCCTGCTGGGCGGCGTTCAGGTCGTCCTCGATACCGTCGAGCCGGTCCTGAAGCTCCCGTTTCTCCGTACGGAGGTCGTCGACGACCCCCGCAATCGTCTCGCGGTTTTTCTGTGCCTTTTCGAGTTCGAGCTTGAGGTCCTCTATCTCGGCCTCTATCGTCGGAATCTCCTCGCGGGCGGCCGCGAGCGCCGCCTCGGTCTCTTGCTCCTCGTTCTCGCGGCGACGGGCCTCGTCGATGAGACGGTCCTGCTCGCGCTGGAGCTCGTTTTTCTCCGCCTTCGTACTCTCCAGGTCGGCCTTTCGGGCCTGGAGCTGGTTCTTTACCGCCTCGAACTCCTCGCCGACCTCGTCGATGCGGGTCTCGACAGTCGCCAGCCGGGTCTCCCGTTCCTGGATATCCGCCGCCACCGAGGACTTCTCGACCTTTGTCTCCCGGATCTCGGCCTCCAGTTCGTCCACGGTCTCCTGTTTGCCGTCGAGCGCCACGAGCGCCTCCCGGCGCTCGGTCTCGGCGTCCTCGATACGCTGGCGCTGGCTCTCGATCTCGCTCTCCAGCCGGGCGATGTCACCCTTTATCTCCTCTATCTCCCGTTTGAGAGCGAGCTGTTCGTCCTCGCCCTTGCGCTCTATCTCGGCGCCGAGCTCCTCGAGTTCCTCCTCGAGCTGCATCACCGTGGCCTGGCGCTCGTCGAGAATCGCCTCCCGGTCGGACAGCCGCGCCTCCGCGTCGTCGATATCGGTCGAAACTTCGGCAAGCTCCGCGCGGCGGTCCTCGAGTTCGGCCGCCCTGCGGTAGCCCTCGTAGGTCTCTCTTTCCTCGCGCAGCGCTTGATACTGGAGCGCCGTCTCGCGCTCGTCGGCGAGCTGTTCCAGCCGCGTCTCCTTCTCCTCGACCCGTAGCTCCGCCTCGTCGATGCGCTCCTCGACGACGGCCAGTTCCTCGAACGCGTCGGCCTTTTTCTCATCGAACTCCGCGACGCCGGCGATCTCGTCGAGTATCTCCCGCCGTGCCCGGGGTGTCATGTTGATGAGCTCCGTGACGTCACCCTGCATGACGACGTTGTACCCCTCTGGAGTGATTCCGGCCGACGCGAGCAGGTCCTGGATGTCACCGAGGTTCACCGAGCGACCGTTTATGTAGTAGTAGGAGTAGTAGTTCTCCTCTGTTTCCTTTACCCGACGTTTGATTGTGATCTCGTCGACATCGCCGACCGTCTCCGTTCCGGCGGCGGTGACAACCTGACCGCGCGAGAGGGTCCGGTCGCTGTTGTCGAGCACCACCTCGACACTCGCCTCCCGGTCACCCTGGAACGACTCACCCTCCTGGTGACCCGGGTTGTAGATGAGGTCGGTCAGTTTCTCGGCCCGGATACCGGAGGTGCGAGCCAGCCCCAGTGCGAACAGGATAGCGTCGATGACGTTCGACTTGCCGGAGCCGTTCGGCCCCGTGACGGTCGTGAAGTCCTGGTAGAAGGGGATGCGTGTCTTCCGACCGAAGCTCTTGAACCTGTCGAGGACGATCTCGTTTATATACATACGGTGGGGTGGCGCCGGCGGCGGTCACCGTGCCGGGAGTCAGGCGACGATGATGTCGGAGTCGTCGGTATCGTCTCCGGAGTTGCCGGCACTGTCTCCGGAGTCACCGGTACTGTTTCCGGAGTCGTCTGTGTTAGATGCTTCGCCTGCCGAGTCGGGGTTCGCGACGACCACCTCGGTGCCGTCCGACAGGTTCAACGGCTCCGTCTCGGGGTCCGCGCCGGTCGTGTCGGCCGACCCCTCTTTGCCATCGGTCGTCTCGCCGGCGGTCGTGTCGGCCCGCTCGGCACCCTCCAAGGCAGTCGTCTCGTCGGCACCCTCTGGGGCGGTCGTCTCGTCGGCACCCTCTGGGGTAGTCGTCTCGTCGGCGTCCTCCAGGGCAGTCGTCTCGTCGGCAGACTCGACAGTTCCGTCTGTGTCGGACCCCTCGGTACGCTCGGCGTGGCTCGCGAGCAACCCGTTCTCGGCCTCGGCGTCTTCGAGTTCGCGGATGCGGACCTTGCACTCGACCAGTTCGTCTGTCAGCCCTCGGACTGAGGCCTCTAACTCCTGGACACGCGATTCGAGCTGCTCGACCCTGTTGGGACACATATACACAGGGGTGTCACTCGTGTCATATAAACGTGTGTCAGACATTGGTACAGGACCCGACACGAGGGTGCGGGGCTGTCGGTGGCCGGTTCCGCGTCTCCTGTCTGGTGTCACAACTGCCCTGACCGCCCGCTCAGACGGTTTCGTCGCTCGGACAGGGAGTAGCTCGACAATTTTAAGTGGCACAGACGGGTGATTTGCCAACGTATGGACAGTCCGAATATCCTGCTCGTCGTGCTAGATACTGCCCGGGCCTCGCGGGTGTACGATCCCGACCTGATGCCGAATCTGAACCGCTTTGCCGAGGAGGGGGCCGAGTACACCAACGCCTACACCACCGCGCCGTGGTCTCTGCCCTCACACGCGTCGCTTTTCACCGGGGAGTACACCTCGGAGCACCGGATTCACGCGGACGCCCCGCAGTTCACCCCCGACACGACACCGCTTGCGGCCCGTCTCGGAGCTGTCGGCTACAGGACACTCGCCTACTCCAACAACTTCTGGGTCAGCCCGAGCTTCGGGTTCGACACCGGGTTCGACAGCTACCGGGTGGGCTGGGAGCTGTTCGAAGGCGGGGAGGGGTTCGCCGAGGTCGGCAAGAAACACACCGACCTCGTCGGACAGCTCCGCGCGTTCGCGCCGAAACTGCTGTCCCGGGCCGGGGTGAAGACACTCGCGAACGCGCTGTATCTGGTGACACTCTGGGATTACTACGACAGCGGCGCCCGGCGGACCACCCGCCGGGCGAAACAGTGGGTCGCGGGGTCCGACGACCCGTTTTTTGCCTTTCTGAACTACCACGAGCCACACCTCGACTACGACCCGCCGGACGGCTACGTCGACGAACTCACCCCCGACGACACGACACCGCCCGCGGCTGGTGACGTCAACCAGGAGGCGTGGGCGTACGTCACCGGGGAGGCGGAGATGGACGAATCCGATTTCAGGCGGCTCCGACTGCTGTACGACGCCGAACTGCGGTATCTCGACCGCCGGCTCGGCGAACTGTTCGACGCCCTCGAACGGGAGGGTGAACTCTCCGAGACGCTGGTCGTCGTGACCAGCGACCACGGTGAGAATCTCGGAGACCACGACCTGATGGGCCACCAGTACTGCCTGTACGACACGCTCACGCACGTGCCACTCATCATCCGCGGCCCGGGTGTCGACCCGGGCACCCGGGACGGCCACGTCGAGCTCCGGGACGTCTACCCCACGCTCCTCGCGGCGGCCGGTGTCGAACCGGAGATCCCGGCCCAACGGGACCTCCGGGCAGACCCGGACCGTGAACTGGTCGGAGCAGAGTACTGGACACCGCCCCGTCCGACCTCGGAGCTCCGGTCGACGTACGGCGAACTGCCGGAGCGAGTCCGGAAGTTCGACCGCGGGCTGCAGGCGGTCCGGACCGACGAGTGGAAGCTCGTGCTGGGCACCGACGGCTCGACCCGGCTGTACAACATCGCACAGGACCCCGGCGAACAGACCGACGTGAGTCGGGACAACCCCACCGTCGTCGAGGAGCTCTCGGCGGAGCTCGAGTCCCGGTTCGACCCGATTACTGCCGACGAGACGCGTACCGACCCGGAGGTTTCCTCGGTCGTCACCAACCGGCTCGAGGAGCTCGGATACCTGTAATGGAGATTAACAGACGACACGCCGCGGCCGCAATCCTCGCGTGGGTTGTCGTGTACGGCGTGTTCGTCGCCCTGGCCGGTCCAACGGAGTTTGTCGACGACGTGACGAACATCTCCGGCCCCCGGCTGGCCGTGATGATGGTGCTGAATCTGCTCGGGACCGTCACGATGGGGCTGGTGCTGTACACGGTCGGCCGGAGGGTTGGACTGGGCATCTCGGCGGTCGAGAGTATCCTCCTGAACGCGACTATCAGCCTGGCGAGCAACCTGACACCGTTTGGACAGGCGAGTGGGCTCCCTATCGGCGGGGCGATTATCTCGCGGTGGACCGGCGAGCGGTTCGAGAAAGGGCTCGCCGCACTGTCGATAAAGGAGGTCGCCGGGTTCACGCCTGCCATCCTCGTGTTCGTGTTCGGTGGAGGGTACATCGCGCTCTACGGCCCGACCGTCCCCTCGCGGGTGCGCTCGCTCATCGCCGCGTTCAGCATCAGCGTCACCGTGCTGGTGGCCGTCGCCGTGGGGGTCTACCGGAACCCGGACACCACACAGCGGCTCGTCCGGCGGCTCGTCACGGCCCTGAACCGGGGACTGGTCTACATCCCGCGCGTCTCGAAACTCGACGAGACGGAGATACGCGGCCGGGTCGACTCCTTTGCCGCGTCGGTCGGCGACATCACCTCGGACCCTCGCACCCTCGTTGCCGCCGGCGCACTCACGACGGGGCGGGTCGTCGCACAGGGGCTGTTACTCTGGGTCACACTCGCCGGTGTCGGTGTCAGCGTGCCGCTCGTGGTGGCTGTGTTCGTCATCCCCGTTTCGCTGCTCGCCTCCGCGCTCCCGCTCCCGGGTGGGAGCGGCGGTATCGAGGGCGCGCAGATTCTCCTCCTGCTCGGGATGGCTGGCGGCAGCGAGTCGGGAGTCATCGCCGGGGTTGCGGTGAGCCGTGGGCTGGTGTTCTGGACGCCGATCGTGGCTGGCTCACTCACGCTGGTCGGTATCCAGGTGAGACGTCGGCTCGCGACCGGGGGGTGAGTTCGGTGAGACCGACAGACCTGCTCCGACCCAGGTGGCGAGCGGGTCGCGGCGGTCGTGTGTCCCGGAGGGCACCACCCCTACCGGCCCCTCCAAAAACGTTTAGCCCCGCGACAGCCAACCGCGGGTAATGGCACAAGCACAGCGGGAGCGTGCGGTGGTCATCGGGCTGGAGGTACACGTCCAGCTCGAGACCGACACGAAGATATTCTGTGACTGCTCGACCGAACCCGCCGAGGAGCCGAACACACAGACCTGTCCGGTCTGTCTCGGGCTCCCGGGGGCGTTACCGGTGCTCAACGAGGCTGCCGTCGAGGCCGCCGTCAAGGTGGGAACGGCTCTCGACGCCACCATCCCCGAGGAGACCCGGTTCCACCGGAAGAACTACTACTACCCCGACCTACCGAAGAACTTTCAGATCACCCAGTACGACGAGCCGATCTGTCAGGACGGTCGGCTCGAGTTCTCCGTCGAGGGGGAGCGCCGTGCGGTCGGTATCCGTCGTGCACACCTCGAGGAGGACCCCGGTAGCCTCCGACACCGGGGTGGCTCTATCGACACCGCCGACTACACCCTCGTCGACTACAACCGCGCCGGCGTCCCGCTCATGGAGGTCGTCACCGAGCCCGACTTCCGCGGGCCCGACGAGGTCCGGGCGTTTCTCTCGAAACTCGAGGAGGTACTCGAGTACCTCGGTGTGTTCGACGCCTCCCGGGACGGCAGTCTCCGCATCGACGCGAACCTCTCGATCGTCGAGACCGACGGTGACGGTGAGATCGACACGGCGCAACTGGACGCGGCCAACCGCACCGAGGTAAAGAACATCTCCAGTCACAAGGGCGCTCAGAAAGCCCTGGCGTACGAGGCACAGCGACAGAAAAACGCCATCAAGCGGGGAAAGGAGATCCAACAGGAGACCCGCCACTGGGACGAGTCCCGCGGTATCACCGTCTCGATGCGCTCGAAAGAGGCCGAAAAGGACTACCGGTACTTTCCGGAGGCCGACCTGCCACCGCTCCAGGTCAGTGACTGGAAGAGCCGCATCGAGATTCCGGAGCTCCCGGACGCCCGCCGCGAGCGCTTCCGACAAGAGTACGACCTGAGCGTCGAGGCCGCCGACAAGCTCACCAGCACGAAGCAGGTCGCCGATTTCTACGAGGGGGTCGCCGGCGAGTTCGACCCCACCCTGGCCGCGACCTGGGTCGCCGACGAACTGCTGGGGGAGCTCAACTACCGCGACATGCTGATAACCGATATCGAGGACCGTCTCGACGACGTTACCCGCCTCGTCGAACTCGTCGCCGAGAACCAGATCACGGTCAAAAACGCCCGCGAGGTGGTCCTCCGGGGGATGCTCGACGAGGGACGCGACCCTGACGCTATCGTCGACGAGGAGGGGCTCGGCAAGACTGGCGGTGACGAGGTGCAGACCGCCGTCCAGCAGGCCATCGAGGAGAATCCGGACGCAGTCGCCGACTACCGCGCCGGCGAGAGCGGTGCGCTCAACTTTCTGGTCGGTCAGGTGATGCAGGCCACGGGTGGTAGTGCTGACCCCGCCGACGTAAACGAACTGCTTCGCGAGCGACTGTAGACGAGAGTGGTCACCGTCGGGCCGAGCCGACTCACGGCCCGGCAACGAACCGCAGACCGGAAGTTGCCTGGCCGATACCGAAACCGGGCGGCTTGTGCGTGTCAGCCGGTCTGGCCGTGTATCTCCACCCGAAACACACGGGTTGGAGGAGGGCAGGTGTGACGTGGCGAGTTGGAAAGAAGTGACGTGGCGAGTTGGAGAAATGTGATGTGACGAGTTGGAGAGAGGTGGCGTGGCGAGTTGGAGAGAGGTGACGTGGCGAGTTGGAGAAATGTGATGTGGCGAGTTGGAAAGAAGTGACGTGGCAGGTGGGCGGGCGGGACTGCTAGATATCGAAACTGTCGACACGGCTACCGATAGAATCCGGGTTCGTTTTGAGTCACCACCCGAACAAAGCGCATGGAGGAACTCATCCACGCCCGGGGTCACGAGAACGTCACCGCCCGGCATACGAGCACGTTCGAGTTGACGAGCGACGACTACCTGACGCCGGCGGGGGACTGTATTCTCGCCATCGAGGCCGACCGCGTTCCCGCCGAGTTCGACGAGTCGTTCGTGCAGGCCTGCCAGCGGGCGGATGCGACCATCGTGGCGACAATCGAGGTCGACGGCCACACCGAGCGTATCACCGGGCAGGGCCACCCCGATCTTACGTTCGCGAGCGACCGGTCGCTGGTCTGTCGCACCAGTGAGTACGTCGACGACCGAACCGTGGCTGTCGGGATGGATGCTGCCGCCGCCGACCTCGGTCGGGACCTCGTCGACGCACTCGCGGACGGCGCCGAACTGCAGGTGACACTCGGCGTGCACTGACCGATAGTACCGCTGTTAGGCGATTGCGGGCGACGGCGCACAGGCCGCGTCGAGAGCACTCCAGCCCACTCACACGGACGTCCCACGTCGAGTGTCACCGACCGCATCGAGGTGGTCTGTGCTCGTCGAGCCCAGCAGGGACTGCGGTCGTGACGACTGTTAGAGAAGCTGTGAGTCGTCGGGCCGACCCGTTACTCGTCCCAGCCTTCCGGAAGCTGAACCGTGTACTTCCCGTCCTCCTGAAGCGCGACGATGTACTCCTCGCGGTCGTACAGCTCCATCAGGTTGAGTTCGTACTGACCGGGTTCGACGACCCGAATCGACTCGAACTGGTCGTTGAGCTCTGCCCGGAGTTCCGAGAGCGACGGACGCTCGCCGTCGTCGTGTCCGACCGTCGCGTCCTCGTC
>JAQCNM010000093.1 GCA_028275025.1 Halovenus sp. | reverse complement strand
ACTGTTCTGTCTGGCCGTGGAAAAACAGTTCGGGTCGGCCGACCGTCTGGGTTCTCTCGTGCCGGTCACGCCGTCGCGGGGGTCGACACCACGTGGACACGGAGCGTGCGTGACACACCGGAAGGGCTTAATCGGACGCCCGACAAGATGTTGTATGGCTACGTTCGACAAGGCCGAGGAACGTCTGTTCGACACCCAGATCTGTATGCGGTGTAACTCGCGCAACCCGGGACGAGCAAATCGGTGTCGCAAGTGTGGGTACAGCAATCTGCGGCCAAAGGCCCGCGAGAGCAGAAGCGCCTGAGCGACGGCGTCTCCGAGACGGGCGATATTGCACCGAGGCTCGGGCTGGACCGGTTCTGTCACCACCCGTGGCGTCTGCCCGACTGTTCTGAGTTCCGATCAGTCACTCACCGGGGTAATCAAAAGCTTCATATATCGGTGTAGCATACACCGATGTGCACCCGTTATGGGTGCCACCCAACCCCCCAACCCCCACCCCAATCTACTCTATTCCGTCGGGGCGGTCGTTTTGACCGCTCCGGCGAAATAGGCTTTCACACTCCCAGCGGTGCTCCCGCCGAAATCAGAGAGACCAATCTCCGTGACACGGGTTTCAGTTCTGATAACCGCAGCATCAGCCTCATATACCTCTCCGCAAAATATTCGACTGCACCCGTGATGGGTGCTACCCACCCTAACTCCCACCTGTCGCGTTTTGCTCTATCCCGCTGTGGTGAACCCCGGGAGGCGCGTGACACCGCACCACTGAACACGACGCAGAATCCACCTCTCTCCGGGGCAACCCCGTTCGGGTTTCTCTGTTACACAGCTCAACTCAGTAGGGTTCCCCGTCGAGTGAGACGGCCACCCGAACCGGGCACACGACCGTGTCGGCAATTAGTCGGCGGCGTAGCCGAGCGCGGCGTCGATACGCCCGAGTTCGGGACCGGTGGTCGACTCGCCGACGACGTAACCGCTATCATTGGCGAGCAGCCCGGACCCGACGAGCGGGCCGCCGTAGTTTATCGTCCCGATATCGGCGGGAACACCGAGCAGTTCCTCCAGTTCGTCGAGTGTCTCGTCGCGGGTCTTCGGGTGACAGAGCACCCCACGGTTGGTGGCGACCGCCGCGGTTCCGACGGTGTGAACACCGGCGATATCACCTCGTCTGACGGGGACATCGAGGGCAGACCTCACCGCCTGGACGGCGTCTCGACCGAGGTCCGGGTGGACGTACGCCCCGGCATCGTTGGCCAGCACGACGTTACCGGCGGCGTTTATTCGGCCGGGCAACTCGACAACGGGCAGGTCGACTGCGTCGGCGATACGCTCGCGCTCGCGCTCGGTCGTGCGACTGCTTACTAGTAGACCGTTCTCGTTTCCGACCGCGAGCGCACCGACGGTGCCCGACCCACCCACTGTTGTCGACACCACCGGCACCCCGAGCTCCTCACCGACCGCCTCCTGCCGTGTGTCGTCGACATCAGTGCGAACGAGCAGACAGCTATCGGTCGCCCGAGCAAAGACACCGACGTACGACGACCCGGAGAAGGCGGCGCGGAGCACAGTTACTCAGCGGGCTCTGCTTCGACGATACTCTCACCGTCCTCGTCGAACCGGGCGGCGCGAACCCGGAGCTTACTCGGCGGGTTCTGCCGACCGTTCGCCCAGATGGCCTCGTTTACCGACGGGTCGAGCCGGACCGCCGCCTCGGGAACAGAAAAGTGACGAGCCAGGTGCTCGCGGATGATACTCATCGCCCTGTCGGCGCGGCCGGTTCTCGAACCGGCCTGTACGTCGCGAAGCGGGATTGTGACGACCCGCTCCTCGAAGTCACCCGCGCTCATTCGTCGGTGTCGCTACGTCGCCAGTCGCGCTGCTTCGGGTTCCGGACGACCTCGCGGTCGGTCTTCATCATTACCCACGCAGGAACTCGCTGGTTCTGTCGCTCGAGCTTCGCGAGCCGCTTCTTTTTTGCTTTCGACTTCTTGCTCATACTGTTCAGACTTATCCCGCCGGTGCTTAAATTCCTGTTCCTTTCGGTGGCTCCCCCCCGGGTCGACACTAACTCCACCGAGGACACGTGTGGTCGCGGTAGTCGGTATCGAGTCTGACGGTCCAGTCGTGGACGCGGGCAACCGCCACGACGTTCGGGAGCTTCGTGTCGCACTCGGCCTCGGGAACCGGCTGGGTAGACGTGATAGCCCGCCGGGATCCACCGCGTCGATGTCGACGAGGACGAACAGTCCCACACACGAGGCTGGGGACACAGGTCTTAATGCTGTCCCCACCGTATCCGGCTCTATGACAGATAGACCGGAGGACCACGAGTTCTCGGAGGGACAGGGGTTCGACGACCCCTACGATGGGTTCGACCTCGGGCCGGAGTTCGACATCGACCCGGACGAGGTCGACCCGGTCGACTCGCGGGTCATCACCGACCTGCTCGACGGGAAGCACACACCCGAGAACGCCGACGCCGAGCGTATCCTCGACATCGGCCTGGAGTACATCCGCATCAACCGCCACGAGCAGGCTACCGAGACACTCGAACGGGCCGCTCGACTCGCCGAGGACGACCGTATCGAACAGGAGGCCCGGGTGAACAAGGGTGTCGCACACGCCGAGCGCGAGGAGTACGACGCCGCTATCGGGGCCTACCGCGAGGCGCTCCGTATCGACGACGACTCCGAACACGCCGCCACCGCCGAGACGAACCTGGCCTACGCGCTCTGGGAGTTTGGCCGCACCGAGGAGGCGCTCGAACACGCCGAGCGGGCGGTCGAACTCGACCCCCGGTTCGGGCAGGCGTGGTACAACCGCGGGTTCTTCCTCAACGAGCGTGGCCTCGCCGAGGACGCCGTCGCGGCGTTCGACAACGCGATCCGACTGGGCTACCGCAGTGCCGATCTGCTGGAGGAAAAGGCGATCGCGCTCGAACACGCCGGCGAGGACGAGCGCGCCGAGTCCGTTATCGAGGAGGCAGAACAGCTCCGTGCCCAGAACGAGCAGGATCTCGTCGACCAGCAGTCCGGGGGTAGTCAACCTGGCCCCGAGGAGACGGGGCTCGACACCGACGAGTTCGACGACCTGCTCCGGGAGTGAGCGATGGTCGACCTCCTGTTGAACGAGCGCGAAACAGCAAAAGGCCGGCTCGTCTCTGTCTGTGACGCGGATATTCTCGGTCAGGCGTTCGAGAACGAGGCCACGTCACTGACCGTCGACCCCGCGTTCTACGACGGTCCGACAGCCGACCCGCAGACCGTCGTCGACAGCCTCGCACGCTGTGACGTCGCCAATCTCGTCGGCAGCCGAGCGGTCGGACTCGCCGTCGAACAGGGGTTCATCGAGGAGACGAACGTGCTCGAGTTCGACGGCACCCGTCACGCACAGCTCCTCTGGCTGTGAGAGCGAGGCTGTGTTTCTGTCACGCCAACCCGATGGCGGGGTTCTTTCTGTCCGGCGGGGCTCTCTGTGGTATGGACGACAACTGGGATGCCGAGACGCTCGGGGTGTCGGGCTGCTCTCGCTGTCCAGCACTCGTCGAGTCCCGGAGTCGTATCGTCGACGGGACCGGTCCCGCTACGGCCGACCTGCTGTTCGTCGGCGAGGCCCCGGGCGAGACAGAGGACGAACGCGGCGAGCCGTTTGTCGGCCGGAGCGGCGACGTACTCGACGACGCGCTCCGGGATGCCGGTCTCGCCCGGGCGGATGTCCGTATCACGAACTGTGTGCGCTGTCGCCCGCCGGGGAACCGTGACCCCACCGCCGAGGAGCGGGGAAACTGTCTGTGTTACCTGGAGCGGGAGCTCGCGGCTGTCGACCCGGAGTTGGTCGTCGCGCTCGGCAAGGTGCCCGCCGAGCACCTGCTCGGGCGGTCGGTCGCCGTGACTGCCGAGGCCGGCGACATCGGCACGCTCTCGGCAACCGACGACAACTGGCCGGTGCTCGTTTCGGTCCACCCGGCGGCGACACTGTACGACCCTGGACAGCGCGACGTCCTCTCTGCGGCGATGGAGCGGGCCGCCGAGCAGGTCGGCTCCGGCGGCCAGTCGACGTTCGACGCGTTCTGACCCGCCCGGTCAGTACAGCCGCTCGACCCGCTCGTCGAACGCAGACTGCAGCCGACGCGTCACCGGACCAGTCTCGAACGTGTGGTCGTCGAGACGTGTCACCGGCCGGAGCTCCCAGGTCGAGTTCGTGAGAAACAGCTCTGTCGCGTCCGCGAGACTCGCCGGCTCGTACCGACCCGTCTCGACGGGGATACCGGCTGTCTCGGCACACTCACACACCACCTCGCGGGTGACGCCCGGCAGTAGTGGTAGCGCAGTCGTCGGCGTCCTCAGTGTCCCCCCGACGGCAAAAAAGAGGTTGCTCGTCGCCCCCTCTGCCAGGTAGCCCGACGGTGTGTAGAGCAGGGCCTCGTCGGCCCCGGTCCCCCGGAGTTCGAGGCGGGCGAGGATGCCGTTGAGGTAGTTGTGGGTCTTCGCGTCTGCCGGTATCGCGGTGTCTGCCACCCGCTCGGTGTCGACACTCCGGACCACGGCAGGCTCGTCCCACACCCGTCCGCCCTCGACACCACCCCGGCGGAGTTCACTGACGACCACGACAACTGTCGGGTCGACCGGTTCCGTTGGTGTCAGCTTCCCCGGTTGGACCCCGCGGGTGACAGACAGTCGGACGTACGCCTCCTGCAGTTCGTTCGCGGCCAGTGTCTCCGTGACCCGGTCACGGAGCTCACCTGTTGGCGGGAGAGCGTCTGCGAACCCGAGTGTCTCGCAGGTCTGTTCGAGGCGGTCGGCGTGTGCCGCCCACCGGAACGGCGTCGCGCCGTACGCCCGGAGTGTCTCGAACGCCGCGTCGCCGTACATGAACCCCCGGTCGCGAACACTCACCGACGCTGCCGACGCGGGCACGAGGTCGCCGTCGACGTGATACTGCAGCTCGGTCACTGTCTCACCTCGCCCGGGTCACTGTCGAGATGCTGTTCGAGAAAGTTGGCTACGATTGCCGTTCCCTCGCCGGTGAGGATACTCTCGGGGTGGAACTGGACGCCGACGTGTGGGCGGTTGGCGTGTCGAACCCCCATCACGATCTCCGCTTCGTCCTCGGTCCGTGCCGTCTCGACCAGGCTGTCGGGGAGGTCGGTGCGTTCGACCGCCAGTGAGTGATACCGGCCGACGTCGAACCGGTCGGGGAGGCCCGCAAAGAGCTCCCGGCCGTCGTGGCTGACTGTCGATGGCTTGCCGTGGACCACGTCGGGGGCGTGCCCGACCGCCGCGCCGTTGGCCGCACACAGCGCCTGGTGACCCAGACAGACACCCAGTGTCGGGTACTCCCGCTCGGCGAACAACGGCACCGAGACGCCCGCCGCCGCCGGTGTTCCGGGTCCCGGCGAGACAACGACCGCGTCCGGGTCGAGCGCGTCGACATCTGTGAGTGTCACCGCGTCGTTTCGCCGGACGACCAGGTCACCGTCACGGCCCGGTCCGGCGACCAACTCACCGACGTACTGAACGAGATTGTAGACAAAGGAGTCGTAGTTGTCGATCACCAGCACCGTCGGTTCGTTCTCGGGGCTGTTACCCTCGGTCCCGGCGTGCTCCTCCGGGGTCATCGTGACCCCCGCACCCGTAGCTCCGCCCGGTCACCCAGCGCACGGTCGACGGCGGTTACCAGTGCCCGTCCCTTGTCGAGGGTCTCCGCGTACTCGCGTTCGGGAACCGAGTCGTGGACGATACCTGCACCGACACGGAGGTGATACTCCGCCCCGTGCCGGACCAGCGTCCGGATGATGATGTTCAGCGTCGCCCGCTCGTCGAACCCGAGGATACCGATACTCCCGGTGTAGGGGCCACGACGGGTCGACTCGACCTCGTCGATGAGCTCCATCGTCCGCGGTTTCGGTGCCCCGGTGATGGTGCCGCCGGGAAACACCGCGCTCACTACGTCTGACGGAGCGGTCTCCGGCCGGAGTCGTCCCTCGACGAGCGACACCAGGTGCATCACCTCCGCGTAGCGGTCGACACGGCGGTACTCGGTCACGTCGACACTCCCGAACCGGCAGAGCTTCCCGAGGTCGTTGCGCTCCAGGTCGACGAGCATCGCGTGTTCGGCCCGTTCTTTCTCGTCACCGCGCAGGTCGGCCGCCAGCCGTTCGTCCTCTGTGCTGGTCTCACCGCGGGGGCGGGTGCCCGCGATCGGTTCGGTCACGACGTGGTCGCCGTCGCGCTCGAGCAGCAGTTCCGGGCTCGCACTCACCAGGTCGACACCCGGAAACTCGAGCAGGGCGGAGTAGGGGGCGGGGTTGACCACACGGAGCGCGTCGAACGCCTCGACCGGGTGGACCGCCGCCGGCGCGCGCAGCCGCTGTGAGACGTTCGCCTGGAACGTGTCGCCGTCCCGGATGTAGGTCCTGATGCGCTGGACGCGGTCGGCAAAGGCCGCCTCGCCGCAGTCACTCTCGAACCGTGCGTCTCCGACTGGAGCCGGTGCGGGACCGACCGACGGGTCTCCCTCCTCGGTTCGTCGGGCCAGGGCGAGCGCCCGACGGCGGCCACGCTCGTACGCCTCACCGACAGCCTCGCCGTCGGTCGGTCGGTCGACCCGCGGACAGGCGGTGATCCGGAGCGTGGTGGGTCGCTCGCGGGGCTCCTCCCAGGCGGCCAGTGTCCCGTAGCGGGCGAGTTGTAGCCGCGGCAGTGTGCGGTCCCGACGGGTGCTGTCCGGCAGGTCCTCCAGTTCCCGAGCGATATCGTACGAGAACCAGCCGACCAGTCCACAGGGGTACGGCACCGCACAGTCTCCACGCCGGAGTGACTCCCCGTCGAGGAACCTGTCGAGCGCATCGAGTGCCGACCCCTCCGGTCCAACCTCGTGGACCGTCTCCGGGTCGACACCAAAGTACCCCCACCCCTCCTGACCGCCGGTCGTGGCGAGGTACGCACCGGTGCCGTCACCGCGGGCGCGCCGGTAGGCCACGAACGGGTCCGGAACCGACAGCCGTACCTCGACGGGAACACGCGCACCCGGCCGCGCGTCGACGGCGGTTGCGGCAAACGACTCGCGTGAGGTGACGACCTCAGCCTCCATACAACCGGTTACAGAACTCGGTGAGTAACCCTCTTTGGGTCACACGACGGACGGCCGTGTCTGCCCCCCGACACGCTCAGCGCTCCCGTGCCTTTCTGACGAAGTCGGTCGCCCGCGACTCCGAAACCTCCGCTACCTCCGCGACCTCGTCTGGCTCTGTCTCTGCGAGTTCCGCCACTGTCCCGATGCCGGCGTCGGCCAACCGCTCGCCGTAGGTCGGCCCGATGCCAGTTACCGCCTCGACTGACTCCGCTACCTCGTCGACACTCTCGTCGTCGGTCTCGGGTTCAGTTTGTGTGTCGTCGGTCTCGGGTTCGGTCTGTGTGTCGTCGGTCTCGGGTTCAGTTTGTGTGTCGTCGGTCCCGGATTCAGTTTGTGTGTCGTCGGTCCCGGGTTCGGTCTGTGTGTCGTCGGTCCCGGGTTCGGTCTGTGTGTCGTCGGTCTCGCCGTTCTCGACCACAGCCTCCTCGCTCTCCTCGACCCGTTTCGTCTCCGCTGGTTCACTCTCCACCGACCCGTTGTCGTCTGCCCCCGCTCCATCGCCGGTCTCGCGCTCGACTGTGATGTTCGTCTCGGTCTCTGCGTCTGTCGTCTCCGAGTCAGAGATACCGAACAGCCCTTTGACGACTTCTGCGATGAACTTTACTGGCATATGTCTCTGTACGGTACTGTCGTACTTATGTTGTCCGTATGCTCCGGTCCGAGAGCCGGGCTGTGTCAGCGGGCCGGCCCCTCTGTGATACCCTATCCGGCGGTGCCGGGCGTCAGTCGAGTCTGGCCCGGAGCGCGTCGTTCATCGCGGTGACAGGCGCATCGCGACCGGTCCAGCGTTCGAACGCCTCGACCCCCTGGTAGAGGAGCATCCACGCCCCGTCGACGGTCGTCGCGCCGGCGGCGGCGGCCTCGCGGAGCAGACGTGTCTCCACCGGTGTGTACACCGCGTCTACCACCGCGAGGCGCCCGTGTAGCGCCGCCCGGGGGACCGGCGAGCGGTCCGTCTCCATCCCGACACTGGTCGCGTTCACCAGGAGGTCGGCGTTCGCGAGCAGGTCTCCGAGCGCGTCGAGCGGGTGTGGGGCGGCCTCTCCACCACTCTCGTTCACCGCCGCGGCCAGCTCTGTGGCCTTTCTGACGGTCCGGTTGGCGATATCGACGTGTACACCCTCGTCGGCGAGTGCGAACGCCGCGGCCCGGCCCGCACCACCTGCGCCTACGACCACTGCCCGGCCCGCGAGTGCCACGTCGTGGTGTTCGAGCGCCCGGCGCAGCCCCGTCGCGTCGGTGTTGTGCCCCGTCGGCGGGTCGCTTCCGAGGTCGATCGTGTTGACCGCGCCGATCCGTGCCGCGAGGTCGTCGGGTTCGACCGCCCCCAGCACGTCCCGTTTGAACGGGATGGTGACGTTGAGACCGGCGACCCCGAGGGTGGCCGCGCTCTCGACGGCCTGCTGACCCGCATCGACGGGTGGCTCGAAGCTGACGTACCGGGCGTCCACGCCGAGACGCTCGTAAGCGGCCTCGTGCATCGGCGGCGACAGCGAGTGTGCGACCGGGTTGCCGAGGAGACCGTACACGTCCACGCTACCACCCGGCCGTCTCGACACGCCCTCTGTCACGGTCCCGCCCTGGCTCCCGGGTCAGAGGTGACTCTGTCTGGACGGGGCGACCGGTTACTCCCTGGTGTTTTCCTGCCGGACTCTGCATACCCGGTCTGGGCCCGACAGGAGTAAAAGGGTTTCTGGGCTCGTCAGACTCCGTGACACCACACACGGTGTGTCGGGGCGATCAGGGCCAGAGACCGCGGATTCGGTGGGCGTCGGCGACCCGGTTGAGCGCCACGACGTACGCCGCGTCCCGCCAGGTTATGTTACGGGCGTCGAACTCCTCGCGGACGGCGTCCCAGGCGTCGAGCATATCACTCTCGAGTTCCTCGTTTACCCGTTCCAGTGACCACGAGCGCCGGTTGATATCCTGTAGCCACTCGTAGTAGGAGACGGTGACACCGCCGGCGTTTGCGAGAATATCCGGGATAACGTGGATGCCACGCTCCTCCAGAACGGCGTCACCGGTCGAGGTAACGGGGCCGTTTGCACCCTCGACGACGAAATCTGCGCTGACGCTGTCGGCGTTGGCCGCGGTGACGACGTTGCCGATGGCGGCCGGCACCAGCACGTCGACATCGAGTTCGAGCAACTCCGGGTTCGAGATGACCTGGTCTGCGTGCTTGGTCACGACCTCCGGTGTCTCGTCGTGTGAGGGGACGGCGTGGGTGTCGATACCCGTCGGGTCGTACATCGCACCGTTGACGTCGCTGATGGCGACGACGGTCGCACCCCAGTCATCGAGCAGACGCGCGGCGTTCGCGCCGACACTGCCGAACCCCTGGACGGCGACGGTTATCTCCTCGAGCGGGCGGTCGTAGTACTCACAGGTCGCCCGGGTGACGATAGCGACACTCCGGCCTGGGGCCTCCTCGCGGCCCTCGCTGCCGCCGATGGTCGGTGGCTTGCCCGTGACTACGCCGGGTGTGGTCTCGCCTTCCTGCATCGAGTAGGCGTCCATCATCCAGGCCATCGTCTGTGGGTCCGTTCCCATGTCCGGAGCGGGGATGTCCTGCATCGGGCCGATCACGTCGCGCATCTCCTGGGTGAACCGCCGGGTGATGCGTTCTTTCTCGTCGCGGCTCAACCGCTTTGGGTTGACCGCGACCCCGCCCTTTGCCCCCCCGAACGGGATGTCCATCACCGCACACTTCCAGGACATCCACATCCCGAGACCGACACACTCGTCGCGGGTCACCTCCGGATGGTACCGTAGTCCGCCCTTGAACGGACCCCTGACGCCGTCGTGCTGGGCACGGTAACCCGTGAACGTCTCGAGAGTACCGTTGTCCATCTCCACCGGGACCGTAACCTCGTGGACCGACATCGGGTGGTGCAGCCGCTCGACGATGCTCGGCTCCAGGTCGAGCTGGGTAGCAGCTTTGTTCAACTGCCGCCGGGCCGTCTCTAACGCCGATTCGTGTTCTTCCGTCGTGGGGCTCTCTTGGCCCTCGCCTGTTGTCGTCGACATATGTCCCCGTGTGTGGCGCCGAACCGGACGGCTCGACCCCTGCTATCTTTCGGCTCCGTGATCGTCTGCGACGCTTCTTGTGTGTAGGGACATACGGATACAAGGCTCTGATGGTTCGGGGTGTCGGCGCTCAGAACTCCGGCAGGTCGTCCGGGGGCTCGTACTCCGTCTCCCAGTCGATGTACTCGGCTTTCAGAATCTCACAGACGGTCTGTCCGAGTTCGGTCAGCGAGGCGTTGATCGTCGAGACGGTGTGCCAGGAGTCGATCTCAGGGTGGTACTCCCGTTCTTTCCAGTCTTCCGGGATACCCGGTGCGTGGTAACCCACACGGTCTGCGTGTGAGTCCCAAAAAAAGTCGAACTGGCCGAACATCTCGAGGTCGCGCATGATATCGAACACCCTCTCGTCGACGGTCACGTCCACGGTCCACTGCTCGAACGCCCGCTCCCAGGCACCGTCGGTCAGGAACGCCTCGAGCTCCTCTCGGCGATAGTCGGTCTCGCCGACCACCTCGGCGTCCTCGTACTCGTTCGGGTCGAACGCCTCGAGTTCGGGCGGCGCCGGCGGGTCCACGTCAAGACTCATACCGACTGTTCGGTGACCAGGGCAATAAGTCGTCCGGGCGCGACGCCGCTCACTCGCCGGGGACGACAGTCACATTCGCAACCCGGTCGCTCGGCTCCAGATTCATTATCTTCACACCCATGGTGTTGCGGCCCTGGGTTGATATCTCGTCGACCGGTGTCCGCATGATCTGTCCGCGCTCGCTGATTGCGACCAGGTGGTCGCTGTCGGTAACAGCCTTTACCGTCACCACCCGACCGTTGCGCTCGCCGGTGTCGATGTCGAACAGCCCTTTTCCGTACCGGGACTGCGGGCGGTACTCGGTGAGGGGTGTGCGCTTGCCGTAGCCGTTGCGGGTGACCGTCAGCAGAGCACGCCCCCTGTCGTCGGTCCCGACCACACCGGCGACACGATCGCTCTCCTGCAGGTCGATGGCCCGGACCCCTCGCGCGCTCCGACCCATCTCCCGAACCTCGCTCTCCTCGAACCGGATCGTCATCCCTCCCTCAGTCGCCACCACGATGTCGCCGGTCCGGTCGGTCACCTCGACGTCGACGAGGGCGTCGTTTTCGTCGATGTTCGCGGCGATGAGCCCGGTCGAACGGATGTTCTCGAAGTCGGCGGCGCAGGTGCGTTTTATATACCCCTCTCGGGTGACCATCGTGAGACACTCCTCGGTGTCGAACGCGTCGGTGTCGACGACCGCGGCTATCTCTTCGCCGTCGTCTAGGTCGATGATGTTGACCGCCGACTTCCCGCGTGCTGTCCGTGACATCTCCGGTATCTCGTAGGTCTTCACCCGGTAGACCTGCCCCTGGTTCGTGAAACACAGCAGGTAGTCGTGTGTGTTCGCCTGGAACACAGTCGAGACGCGGTCCCCGTCTTTCGGGTCCGCGCCGATGATTCCCTTTCCGCCCCGGCGCTGTGGGTCGAACGTGTCGGCCGGCATCCGTTTTATGTAGTCCTCCTCGGTCAACACGACCAGACAGTCCTCCTCGGGGATGAGGTCCTCGTGGGTCACCTCGCCCTCGGCCTCTACGATGCTCGTCTGCCGCTCGTCGCCGTAGGTCGACTCCAGGTCGCGCAGTTCGTCCTCGATGACACCAAGCAGTATCTCCTCGTCGGCCAGCACCGACCGCAGGTAGTCGATCCGTTCTTTGACCTCCTGATACTCTGTTCTGATGTCTTCTGCCTCCATCGAGGTGAGCGACCCGATCTGCATCCGGAGGATGTGTTCGGCCTGGGCCGCCGAGAAATCGAGCGACGACTGGATAACCGGGTACTCCAGGTCGACATCGTCGATCGTCTGGGGGTCGAGTTCACCCTCCAACACGGCCTGTGCCTGTGCGCGGTCTGCGGTCTCGGTGACGACGTTGACGATGGCCTCGGCGTTGTCGACGGCCTCGAGTCGACCCTCGAGAATGTGTGCCCGGTCCCGCGCCTCCTCGAGGTCGTGTTGCGAGCGACGGCGCACGACCCTCTTGCGGTGTGTCAGGTAGTGTGTCAAGGTCTCCTTCAGCGTCAGCACCTGTGGCTGCCCGTCGACGAGGGCGAGATTGATCACGCCAAACGTCGACTCCAGGTGACTCTCGAGCAACTGGTTCTCGACGACATCGGCGTTTGCACCCCGCTTGAGATCGAGCACCACCCGGACACCGTTGCGGTCGGACTCGTCGCGAAGGTCCGAGACGCCCTCGATGACACCCTCTTTTATATCGTCGGCGATGCGCTCGACCATCCGGGCCTTGTTCTCCTGGTATGGGAGTTCGGTGATGATGATCTGGTCTGTGCCGCGGTCGCGGTGGTGTCTCTCGTACTCCGCACGCACCCGCAGGCGACCCCGCCCGGTGGTGTATGCCGAGTAGATCGCCTCCCGACCGACGATGTTCCCGCCGGTCGGGAAGTCCGGCCCCTCGATGTGCTCCATCAGGTCGCTCACCTCGCAGTCCGGGTTGTGGATGAGGTGGACAACCGCGTCGACAACCTCCGAGAGGTTGTGTGGCGGGATGTTGGTAGACATCCCCACCGCGATACCGGAGGAGCCGTTCAACAGGAGATTCGGGAGTCTCGCCGGCAGCACCGCCGGTTCCTGCAGGCGGTCGTCGTAGTTGGCCTGGAAATCGACGGTGTCTTTTTCGATGTCGGCGAGCAGTTCCTCGGCGATGGGGGCCATCCGGGCCTCGGTGTACCGCATCGCGGCCGGCGGGTCGCCGTCCATCGAGCCGAAGTTGCCCTGCCCGTCCACCAGTGGGTACCGAAGTGAGAACTCCTGTGCCATCCGCACGAGCGTGTCGTAGATGGCCGAGTCACCGTGTGGGTGGTAGTCGCCCATCGTATCCCCCACGATGGACGAGGACTTCCGGTGACCCGACCCCGGCGTGACGCCCATCTCGTGCATCGCGTAGAGAATGCGCCGGTGAACCGGTTTCAAGCCGTCACGCACGTCCGGGAGCGCTCGGCCCGCGATGACACTCATCGCGTAGTCGATGTAGCTTTGCTCCATCTCGTCCTCGACACGGACGTGTTCGATGTTCGCTGCCGGTACCTCCGTCCCGTCGGGGTTGTCTGGTCGGTCCGAACTCATAGTCAGATATCGACCCACTCGGCCTCGGGTGCGTTGTTCTTTATGAACTGCTTGCGCGGTTCGACGGCATCACCCATCAGCACCGAGAACATCTTGTCGGCCGCGGCGGCGTCCTCGACGGCGATACGCTTCAGGATGCGGTTCGACGGGTTCATGGTCGTGTCCCAGAGCTGTTCGGGGTTCATCTCGCCGAGTCCCTTGAACCGCTGGACCTGGCTCGGACTCCCGTTGCACTCGTTCTCGATGACCTCGTCGCGCTCCTCGTCGGTCATCACGTCGTATGTCTCGCCGCGGTTCCGGACGCGGTACAGCGGTGGCTGTGTGGCGTAGATGTATCCGTTCTCCAGCAGCGGCCGCATGTACCGGTAGAAAAACGTCAGCAGCAGTGTCCGGATGTGTGCACCGTCGACGTCGGCGTCGGTGGCGAGGATGATCTTCTCGTAGCGGACCGCCTCGATGTCGAACTCCTCGCCGATGCCTGCGCCGATCGCGGTGATGATGTTCCGTATCTGGTCGTTTTCGAGCACCCGGTCGAGACGGTGTTTCTCGACGTTCAACACCTTGCCGCGGATCGGCAGTACGGCCTGGAACTCGGGGTTACGTGCCTGTTTGGCGCTGCCACCGGCGCTGTCACCCTCGGCGATGAACAGCTCTGCCTCGCCGGGGTCTCGTGTCTGGCAGTCGGCCAGTTTGCCGGGTAGTGTGCTCGACTCCAGTGCGGACTTGCGACGGGTGAGTTCCTCGGCTTTCTGTGCAGCCTTTCGGGCCTTTGCTGCCTCCAGGGCTTTCTCGACGATAGCCTCGGCCGTGTCGGGGTTCTCCTCGAAGTACGTGCCGAGGTGCTCGTGCATCGTCGACTCGACGATACCCCGGACCTCGCTGTTGCCGAGTTTGGTCTTTGTCTGTCCCTCGAACTGCGGGTCGGGGTGTTTGACCGACAGCACCGCCGTCATCCCCTCCCGGATATCCTCACCCCGGAGGTTCTCGTCGATGTCGCTCAACAGCCCGTGTTCGGCGGCGTAGTCGTTTACCACTCGGGTCAGCGCGGTCTTGAACCCGGTCAGGTGTGTGCCGCCCTCGCGGGTGTTGATATTGTTGGCGAAGGCGTGTAGCGAGCCCTGAAGCTCGTCGGTCGCCTGTAGTCCCACCTCGACCTGGACGAGACCGTCACCGCCCGGCATCGACTCGCTGTCCTCGAAGTGGATAACCTCCTCGTGGAGCGTGGTCTTTGTCTCGTTGAGGTAGGTGACAAACTCCCGGATACCGCCGTCGTAGCGAAACTCCTCTGTCCTGTCCTCGCGCTCGTCGTGCAGACGGACCCTGACACCGCTGTTGAGAAAGGCGAGTTCGCGCAGTCGCTTCTGGAGTGTCGAGAAGACGAACTCCGTTGTCTCGAATATCTCCTCGTCCGGCCAGAACCGCACGGTCGTTCCGGTCTCTTCCTCGGATGCCAGGTCCCGAACCCGCTCGATCGTTCCCTCGGGCTGGCCGGTGTCGAACCGGTGACGCCAGACCGCACCGTCACGCCTGACCTCCACCTCGAGCCAGCTCGAGAGGGCGTTCACGACCGAGACACCGACACCGTGTAGTCCACCCGACACCTGATACGACTCGCTGTCGAACTTTCCACCGGCGTGTAGTACAGTCAGGATGACCTCGAGCGCAGGCCGGTCGTACTCCTCGTGGGTGTCGACCGGAATCCCCCGGCCGTCGTCGGTTACCGACACCGAACTGTCGTCGTGGATTGTTACCTCGATGTGTTCGCAGTAGCCCGCCAGCGCCTCGTCGATGGCGTTGTCGACGACCTCGTAGACGAGGTGGTGCAGGCCACGCTCGTCCGTCGACCCGATGTACATCGCCGGACGCTTTCGAACCGCCTGCAACCCCTCGAGAACCTGTATCTGTCCTGCGCCGTACTCATTCTCTTCGGACATAAAATCGTCTATATATTAATACGGCCGCTTCCTGTTTAAACCCCACGCACGCGCGCGTGATACGCTGTCCCATGGTCCTAGAGACGTCGTCCCACGGTTTCAGAGACGTCGTCCCATGGTCCCGGATACATCCGACCGTGGGTTGTGTCACCCCCGCCGGACTGGCCGGGACAGTGGGCACGCGCCGGCGGGCCACGCACAGACCGTCACGGAGCGAAAGCAACAGCTGCCAGTGTCTCACAACGGGAGAGATAGTTATCACACGACCGGAACTGCGGGCGCGACTCGCCGAGACTCTCGGCTCGCCCCCGATTCACGCTGACTCTGGAGCCGACGGCGTCGGGACACCGGTAGTGACAAACGAGGCCAGTCCGGGGCAGACGACCGCCCTCGTCGAGTGGGCCGCCGACCGCACCCGCGAGGTCGACCGTCGTCGGCCCGAGCACGCAGAGTGCCGACAGCAGCTCTGCCTATGGCGACCAGCCCGCCGGGACCGCCCGCCTCGCTGGCTGCCGAGCACGCACGGACTAGCTACTTACAGCGGTAGCGAGGCGAAAGCCCACCCCTTCAGGGGTGTGGATGAAGTCGACATGATATGACACAAACCACGTGACATAGACTGGTTGTAATCCCAACGTTTACACCAATCTATCACATAATGTACTGTGTGAGCGACCGGCCACAGCGAACGAATACCTACACTGCTGAAGCGACCAGCAACAGGTATCGGCAGTGTGTGTTTGACTGGCTGGCCGCTCAACCGCCACTCTGGAATCAGATCACCTACCGACGTCGTCAAGAATACTTCAGCGACGATGGTGACGTGTGGGACGCTGAGTACACCGATCTCTACGACGAGTACGCACCCATCCTCGGGAAGGCGACGTGCCAGCAGATTGCTCGCAAAAACAGCGAAGCATGGCGGAGCCACTTCCGGTTGCTCGACCAGTACCACGACGACTCCAATCCAGTAGTGACCGAGAAACCCTCACCACCGGGCTACTGGGGCACCCGAAAAGAGGGCCACGAGTTGCACGGTCTCGTCCGCAACGACCTCTACACGTTCGACTGGGACGAAACCCGGAGTACACTCGAATTTGGCGTCGGTGACGTACTCGAAGACCGCTACAACTTCAGAAATAACGAGCGTGTCACGCTCGAAGTTCGGGGCAACCCGCAGTGGAACGGTGAC
>JAQCNM010000092.1 GCA_028275025.1 Halovenus sp. | reverse complement strand
GCCGTCGCGTGACAGGAGAGCCCGATACCCGGTCGCGTTCCTGCCGTCCCCGTTGTGTCGTGTGGTTGGTATTGTCACGTTGATACAAAACCATATCTGTGTTCGGTCCGTAGCTATCGGTATATGTCAAACGATTACACGGCACAGATACGGGAACAGCGCGACAGGCGTGAGGAGTTCTTTGCGAGCAACCCCAACTCGCCGGTGCCGGCAGACCGGTTTGCGGGGCTGTCGTACTACCCGGTCGACCCGGACTACCGGTTCGAACTGCGGCTCCGGGAGCACGACGACGTCGAGTCACTGACCGTCGAGACAACGGCCGGCGGCCAGCAGGAGTACCTCCGCTGGGGCGAGTTCCGGTTCGACCTCGCCGGCGAGGAGCAACGGCTCCAGGCATACCGGAGTGACGCCGACGAGGACCGGCTCTGGGTGCCGTTCCGGGACGACACAAACGACGAGGAGACATACGGTGCGGGTCGGTACCTCGATCTCGAACCGGACAGCCACCGAACAGGCGACCGGTGGGTGCTCGACTTCAACGCGGCGTACAACCCGACGTGTGCGTACAACGAGGCCTACGAGTGCCCGCTGATTCCGATAGAGAACTGGCTGGATCTCCCTGTCGAGGCCGGTGAACAGGACTACCCTGGTGACCCTGTCGAGCCGACACACCACGGGTAGCGAGGGGTGTGGTGGTCACCCGTCTACCGCTCGGGGGTGTGTTCGACGACCCACGATTCGAGTTCGTCGCCGGAAACGAACCCATCGGCGCGTCGCGCGACCGGGCTCTCGTCCACGAACAGCACGAAAAGCGGGACGCTCCGGACCTCGAACCGTTCGACCAGCGGCGGGTCGTCCCGGGGGTTCACCTGTCCGACCGGGATGTCGAGTTCGCGTGCTACCCCCCCCAGCACCGGGACCATACTGCTGCAGATGCCACAGCCGTCGGTGTAGAACGCCACGAGCGCACGGTCTGTCTCAGTTCGAAACGCGTCGAGTGCGACCTCGTCCCCGAGTTCGACCGGCCGGTTAGTCGCTGTGGTGTCACTCATATCCACACGTAGGGGCCGCTCGCAGTTAACGGCTCGCTCAGTCATCGCGACCCGCTGACGGTGGTGTCTCGACTGAACCGCTCCGGACCGCCCGTGCTGCTGTTGGAGACCCACTCAGCCCTGTCACCCCCGTTGTTCTGTTTCATCTGCTCTGCGCTACAACGAAGCGAGTGAGATTTGTGGGACCATCACACAATATTATCGTCTCAGCCGACCACCGTGAAACGATTTCGATACACACCGACGAGGCGGTCGTAACCGGATTTCCGGAACGACGTGGAGTATCAGTTCTCGTGGCTCATTTCGGGGGCGGTCACCCGTCGTGCCTACGCACGTCGTGTGAGTTGCCACGAGACAGTACCGCCGACCGCGTGGTTCCCTGCCCGGGGACAGTGTTACAACCGCAGGAACACATATCCCGTGTATGGATGGTATCGACGTACCCGAGGACCCGGACGATCTCGACCTGGCGGCGCTCGGGGCGTCGGGGTCGACGGCAGCCGACGACTTGGACGCGGTCGTCCGGGAGGCCCTGGTCGCGGTCGACGAGGAGCTATCCGAACTCGACGGGCTGGACGAGATGGTGCAGGCGGAGCTAGCGGAGATTGACGACGACCCCGCCGTGCCCACCGACCCCGTGGTGCAGACACCGGTTACCGACCCGGGGTCGCCGGCTATCGCCGACTCGGAGGAGGTGCTCCGTGAGCAACTCGCGAAGGTCGACGCCGAGTCCGACCCGATCGCCGACCCGGCGGAGATACTCCGGGAGACGAACTCTCCTCCCGACGAGCCCGACCCCGAGGAGTGACCGTTCGAGACGTGACCAGGGCTCCGAGATCCGGGTTTCGGCCG
>JAQCNM010000073.1 GCA_028275025.1 Halovenus sp. | reverse complement strand
ACCGAGTATCGAGCGTTTCAGCGGGTGTGAGAGCCCACTAGCGCGTGAGGATTCGAGCACCGCGTCGAGTGCGTCGACGACGACCCCGTCGGCGGGTGCAACCACCGGTTCGTCGTAGCAGTAGTACGCCTCGACCCCCGAGTCGGCCCCCTCGGGGCGGGTTCGGCCTTTCTCGTCGGTGACCACCAGGTCGTAGGCGTAGCGCTGGCTGGGGTAGACCCAGGAGTGTGAGTACTCCCGCTCCGGACTGCCGTTTACCACCGTCCAGGTCCCCTCGACAGGGAGTCGGTACGAAACTGCCTGGTCGTAACTCGCCGCGTCCGGCAGTGACCCGCGGTGACGGAAAACGGCGAGCAGGCCACCGACACCCTGTGTGAGGTCCTGTGCGACGACCAGCGGATTCAGCATGGACAGAGCCACCCCGAGAATCCCCCAGGGGCTACCCATCTCCACCCAGTCGGTCGGTTTCGTCTGGTCGCCGGCGAGCGCCGCATCGACGAGCGGTCCGACGAACATCCACAGGAAAAACAGGAAAAACAGGCCGAAGATGTCGAGAAACGCGAGTGACTCGAACAGGTCGGCGGGTAGTGAGAGCAGACCCAACAGCCCGAGCATCGTCGGGTCGAACCTGCGAAGCAGTCTACGGAGTCTGAGCCGGACGGGTGGTCGTTCTGAGTCGCCTCGTACTGCTGTCGTGGACTGTTCTGACATGGGCAGAATCAGGTGTGGTGAGACATTAGTTTCTTTGAGAGCTCAGTTTCACGAGACGTGTTAACGTGGCCCGTGAGCAGACGAGGTGGAGTGACGTCACACTGATTACGGGACGAACACAAACCCGAGACATGTCGGGCGAGCCCACGGACGGAGACGGGGAGATGCTCAAGGAGGCCGTCTCGTTGCTCGCACACGATATCCGGGTGGATATCCTGCTGGCGCTGCTGGACGGGTGGGCGGGCGTCCACACGGAGCCACGGGGGTACGCCGAGTTGATGCGCGCCGTCGGGATAGAGGACAGCGGAAAGTTCAACTACCACCTCGGCAGGCTCCGTGGCGTCTACGTCGAGAAGGTGGAGGACGGGTACGTCCCGACCGCCGCGGCGACGGCACTCTACCGGGCGGTGCTCGCACACCGACCGACCGAGAGGACGACCCGGACAGGCACCGTAGCGGGTGGCTGTCCGAACTGTGGCGGGACAGTGGCCGAGCGCTACGAGCGCTCGTTTCTGACAGTCGAGTGTACGGAGTGTGAGGCCTGGCCGGGGGTGACCTACTCGTTCCCGGTGAACGGGCTGCGCGGCCGGACCGGAGGCGAGCGACTCGAGGCACTGACGACTCGGGCCAGCCACCACGTCGGACTGGCACAGACCGGGCAGTGCCCGTTCTGTGCCGGTCGGGTAGAGGTACAGTTCGACCCCGAGGTGGACTGGATGAGGAACGGCGACGTGCCACCGGTCGAGTTGGCGTGTGACACCTGCAGTTGGCTGGTCGTTGTCGGGGTTCTCACCCCGCTCCAGCACCAGCCACGCGTCGCGGCGGCGCTCACCACCGTCGGCGCAGAGCCACCGCTTGACGACGGCTTCGAGACGACGGTGGACAGAGACCCAGAGGGACCGGGACGGCTCGTCGTCGAGGTACAGGCGGAAGACGGTGTCACGCAGGTCGCCGTCGACGACGAACTCACCGTTCGGGATGTCCGGGTGAGAGCAGAGTGAACCGCGGGGTCACGGCTCCGGCAACCGGCCCTCGACGACGCCGGCCATCGGTCCGACCCGTTCGGTCGTGACGGCGAACCCGGCCGCCTCGAACGTCCTGACGAGGTACTCGACGGTCGCGGGGTCGTCGACCGCGGGGCTGTAGTACTCGACCGAGCGGGTTGCCTCGTCGAAGACGATCACGTCGCCGAGCACGAACCGGCCGCCGTCTGTGAGCAACCCGGCGACTGTCTCGATGGCGTCTGCTTTCTCCCCGTCGTCAAGGTGGTGCATGGCGAAGTTCGAGACCACCAGGTCCACCGCCGGCAGGTCGACTGTGCCGCCGGGGTCCCGGAAGCTGCCGTAGCCGAACGTGACAGAGTCGACGCCGCGCTCGTCTGCCTTTGTTCGGGCGCGATCGAGCATCCCGTCGCTGATATCCAGTGCGCAGACGTGGTCGACCCCCGCCGCGATACCGAGTGCGACTGCACCGGTGCCGGCCCCGATATCGAGTGCCGTCTCCGATCCGTCAGTATCGGCGAGTGCACGGTCGGTGACGCGCCGGGCAGTCTCGACAGTTCGCTCCGGGCGTGTCTCGTCGTACGTCTCGCTCTGGTCGTCGAACCGGTCCGCGGTCGCGTCGAGAGAGCGTTTCATCGGCTCCTCGTTGGTCCGTCACACACCTGATTCTTGTGCCGTATCGAAACCCGGCCGTGTCGGGTCACACGGCCAGATAGTGTTCGGGGTGTAGACCAGCCACGGTCTGTGGGGACGAGAGACACCCGAGTCGTGGCCGGCTGCCGTTACTCGTCGTTCGGGCTGTAGTTGGGTGCCTCGTCGGTGATAACAACGTCGTGGGGGTGGCTCTCCTGCTGGCCGGCCGGCGAGACACGGATGAACTCAGCGCGCTCCTTGAACGCCGGGATAGAGGCGGCACCGACGTAGCCCATCCCCGACTGCATCCCGCCGACGAGCTGGTGGAGCTCCGAGGCGAGCGTGCCCTTGTACGGCGTGGCGGCCTCGACACCCTCCGGGACGAACTCCTCCTCGTCTTTTAGATAGCGGTTGCCGTCACCGGACTGCATCGCACCGACACTCCCCATCCCGCGGTACTGCTTGTAGCGCTTGCCGTTCATCGTGATGACACGACCGGGCGCGGCGTCGGTCCCGGCAAAGTACGAGCCGAGCATCACGGCGTCGGCACCGGCGGCGATTGCCTTTATCGCGTCACCGGAGTACCGTATCCCGCCGTCGGCGATGACCGGCACGTCGTGCTGGCTGGCGACGTCGGCGACCTGTGCGACGGCGGTTATCTGTGGCATCCCGGCACCGGTGACGACCCGGGTCGTGCAGATCGACCCCGGGCCGATGCCGACCTTGATACCGTCGGCGAAGTCGACGACGTCGGCGGCGGCCTCGCGGGTGCCGACGTTCCCGACGACCACGTCGGCCCCGGTCTCGTCGGTGATGTGGCGGGCGCTCTCGATGACACTCCGGTTGTGGGCGTGGGCGCAGTCGATAAAGAGCACGTCGGCGCCGGCCTCGTCGGCGGCGAGGGCCCGGTCGGTCTCGTTGGGGCCGACCGCCGCCCCGACGCGGAGCGCACCGTCGGGGTCCCGGGCCGCGTCGTCGTACTCGCGGCGCTGGAGAATACCCTGCATGGTCACCAGCCCCACCAGCCGGTTCTCCCCGTCGACCACCGGCACCCGCTCTATCTTGTGCTCGTACATGCGCTCGAACGCCTCCCGGGCGACGACATCCACCGGCACCGTGACGACCTCGTCGGTCATCGCCTTCTGGACCGGGTCGGTCTCGTCGACCTCCAGGTGTGGGCGCACGTCCGTCGAGGAGATGATCCCGAGCACCTCGTCGTCGGTGTCGGTGACGGGCGCGCCGCCGACCCCCTCCCGTTCCATCAGTTCGTCGGCCTCGCGAACGGTCGAGTCGGGGTCGACCGTCACCACCTCCTCGAAGGGGATAACGAGTTCGTCGGCCCGCTTGACACGTCGGACCTGTTCGACCATCTCCTCGACCCCCATGTTCCGGTGGAGCACACCCATACCACCGTTGCGTGCCATCGCGACCGCCATCTCGCTCTCGGTGACGGTGTCCATCGCCGCCGAGAGTACCGGCACAGTGAGTTTGACGTTCGTCGAGACACGCGTCGTGGTGTCTGCCTCGTCGGGTTCGACGGTGCTCTCCTGTGGCTTGAGCAGGACATCGTCGAAGGTCAGCGCCTCGGGTGCACGGAGTCGCTCGGAGAACGGTTCCGGTTCCATGTAAGCTGTCACTCCGCCGCGGTCAAAAGGATTGCGAGACGCGAACGCGACGGCGTCTCACGCCGGGCCGAACACACTGAGAATCCGCCAGTCGGCGTCACTCTTTACGAAGGTAAAGCTGAAACTCGACTTCGAGGAGCCGAGATACTCGGCGTCGGCCGCGGTCGTGTCCAGGTTCTCCTGCCGAACGGAGACAACGGCCGCAACCCGTTTGAGCTCCGAGATGGTGGTGGGGTCGAGGTCCACACCGAGACTCTCCCCCTCCGCGGCCGCCTGCTCGGGGTCGGTGACGTGGAAGAACGTGAACTGGGCGTCGACCGACGGCGAGATATCCCTGTACCCCTCGAAGCGGCCCCTCTGCTCGAGCCACGTCTCGTAGCTGACGTTCTCCTGGCCGAACGCGGACTCCTCGTGAAACAACGCACCGGCCGCCGCCCAGTCGTTGTCGTCGATAGCGCTCACGTAGTCGGCAGCCACCCGCTCGGCACCGGCCAGGCTGCTACCACCGCCGACACCGAGCAGGGTCGCCCAGCCCAGGCTGGCAGCCCCGACACCCGCGACACCACCGAGCAGCAACCCCCGGCGGCTGTAGGTCGACGTCTCCCTGTTGTCCGGGTCGAACCGCTCCTCGGTCGTCGGCCGGTCGGTGTCGTCGGCCGGGTCGGTGTCGGTCGCCTCGACCCCGGTGCTTGAGGCGTTACCCCCCGCCACACCGGCACCGGGCGAGAGGGGGTGACCCGCACCCAGGTCCCGTCGCCATCGTCCGTCGTCGGGGCCACCCTGTGACCTCTCGGGTCGCTCACGCTCCTCGCTCATGAGCGGCTATCGGCTAGCTGCGGTAAAAAGCCCGTCGTGTAGACGCGGCGGCCGTGTGGACGGCCACAGAACCGCCGTGTGAGACGTGTCGTGTGCGGCCACGTCTCACGCAAGGGCTTTACTGATACACACTGAATTAGTTGTATGCACTCCGCCGACCTCACGTTCGGTCGTAGTGTTCGCAAAACGCCTCGCGGTTACAGTGGCGCGAACACATTCGTGTGGGGGATGTGCACCAAGCTTCTTCAAAACCGGGGACAGCAACTCCGGAGCACGGTACGGGCGGAGCCGACGGACGCAGCAGACGGGAGGCGTCCGCACTACCCACCGACCACGGGTGAGGGTCGTTCGTAGCGCCACATGAGCAGTTCACAGCACCCGATCGCCCTGTCCATCGAGCGACGCGTCGACTCCTCGACCCGCCTGCTCGCGGTCATGATGTGTCTGCCCCTCGTCGACGGGGTCTTCGCCGCGGTTGTGCTGGGCGGGGCGCTGGACTCGGTGGCGGGCATCGTCGAAGTCGGTCTGCTCGTGTTTTTCGGGAGTGCGACCGCCGCGGTCATCCTCGCAGAGATGGACGAGGGCCCCCGTGAGCAGGTGCGTATCGTCCTCGGTGTTGGGGCCGTGGTAATCACAGGGGCGGCGCTCCAGGCGGCGTTCGCGCCGACAATCGAGAGCGTGCTTGATATGGCGGTGTTCGAGCGGTTCGCCGCACTCGTGGTGCTCGGTGTCGCCGCCTCGACGGCTAGTGCCCGTCTCGACGAGTATCTCCCGGGTCCGCTCGTCATCCTGGGGCTCGGGCTGGTCGCGAGCGCACACCCGGCCGAGGCGTCGGTCGCGGTACAGACCGACCCGATGCTCGTCGTCCGGGCGGTATCTGCCGCCGGTGTGGGCGTGCTGGCCGCGCTCGTTGTCGCCGCCACCAGCCCGTGGCTGCGAACCGTCGTGGGAATCGACCGGTTCCGGTTCGGCAGTGCGGTCGCACTCGGCGTGCTCGCACTCTCCATCGGCGGTCTCGTGCCGTCGACCGCACCGCTCGCACTGGCAGTGTTGCTCGTGACGGGCCTGCTCGCGTTCGACCCGGACACCGAGGAGACCACGGCCGAATCAGACACCGACAGCAGGGCGTTCGCCGACGGCGGTAGCGGCTCTGGTGTCGCCGGTGGCACGGACGACCACGAGAGCCCCGCGGAGTCGAACCCCGAACCCGACGACGACACCGACCGGACGACCGGCCGACCGCCGTGGTTCTGAGACTATCGGCTGTAACTTCCTGGAACGATTCGACATCCCGGGTACCGAACTGTGCCAGAGACTTACAGCCGACAGTGTGACCTGGCAACCGGCCGAACCGACGGCGACGCACGTTCGACGCGGCGGTCCTATCTCCCGCCGGGGAACGACACCAACCGATTTATACCGATAGTTCAACAGTATACGGTATGGAACGGACACGGGTAGTGCTGACCGGGCTCGGGGCGGCGCTGCTCGGCTTGACGGCACTCCTCGTGCTCCCGTTTGTCGAGTTTCTCCTGCTGGCGGTGTTGCTCGCGTACCCACTCCGACCACTCCAGCGACGGTTCGAGGGGCACCTCGGGCCGAAACTCACCGCCGGTGGGCTGGTGCTGGTTGCGACCCTGGCGATTGTCCTGCCGATGCTGGCACTCCTCCGGGTCGTGGTCCGGGAGGTGCGCTCGTTTCTCGACCGGATCGAGAGCGGCGAGATCGCCTTCAAGGAACTGGAGGCCGAGATAGCGAGTCTCACCGGGCGAGAGATCGACCTGAGAGAGAGTCTGCAGTCGGCCATAGAGTCGGCGGGAGTCGGAACCGTCGATGGGGTGCTCGGACTCTTCCAGACGCTCACGAGCCTGCTCATCGGCCTCGCACTGACCCTGTTCTTGCTGTACTACTTTCTCAAGGACGCAGACCGGTTCAACGGGTGGCTACGCGCGACCAGCCCGCTCCCGGACCGCATCTACGACGAACTCCACCGCGAGTTCGACGACGTGATGTGGGCGGTGCTGGTCAGTCACGTGTTCATCGCGGTCGTGCAGGGTGTCGTCGCCGGGATAGGACTGATCGTTCTCGGTGTGCCAAACGCCGTCTTCTGGACGGCCGCGATGGTGATACTCGCGGTGTTGCCCATCATCGGCTCCTTTCTGGTCTGGGGACCGGCCGCGCTCTACCTGTTCA
>JAQCNM010000063.1 GCA_028275025.1 Halovenus sp. | reverse complement strand
CGGAGTTCGTCGCCACCGGGGCACAGGGGGCGGCGACGGCCGTCTACGCCGATTTCAACGAGCTCCAGAGCAACGACAACGGGTTCGACTCACTGTTCTCCGAGAGCTCGGACCCGCTGTTGTTGTTGCCCGCACAGGGGGTCGGGCTGCTCCAGCGCAGCAGCGCACAGTTCCAGGCGATCGGGCTCGGGTCGCTGCTCGACCCCGGTAGCGACGAAACAGAGTCGACGGTCGGGGGTATGTTGCTCGCCACCCGGGCGCTCGTGGCGACGGGCGAGATCGTGCCGGCGGAGGTAGACGAGGCGCTACTGTCGACGGACGGTCAGTTCGGCCCGTTCGAGCAGAACGGCGAGCGCGGCAGGTTCGAGCTCTACGGGGCGACGAGCGGGCCGACGGTCGTCGCCGTCTCCGGGACCGCCGTCGTCGTGGGCGGTGGTCGAGCGCCGGTCGAGCGGGCTATCGAGGCCGCCAGCGGCGAGCGAACACGGGCGAGAGACGAGCTCGACACGTTCGGCTGGGTGCTCGATACGGTCGAAGAACACGACGTGGTGTTTGCCGGCCACGGCGGCGAGGCCGAGGACGACGCGAACGCCCTCTCCGACGCCGACTCGTTTGCCGCCACCCACCGCTTCGGCGGGGCACAGCTCAGAGCCGAGTTGGCCGCGGTGTACGAGTCGGGAGCGGCGCTCGACGACGCAACCGAGGAGCTAGAGACTGTGTTCGGCGAGGACGCAGACAGTGTCTCGACAGAGTTCGACGAGGACCGTGTCAGCATCGTCGGGAGCTACGAGGCGAGCGACACGACCTGAACCCAGAGACCGCGGGCAGTCGATCCCGGTCAGCCGCCGGTCTCGCGACGCAGCACCTCGACACCCGGGAGCGGGGTCCCGGTGAGCGCGTTTATGTACGCGCCGCCGGCGATAGAGACGTGTGAGAACGCGGCCTCATCCATCCCGTACATCCCGATAGCACGGGAGGTGTCGCCGCCACCGACCACGGAGAACCCGCTGGACCGGCCGATGGCGTCGAGCACGTCGACCGTGCCGTTGCTGAACCGCTCGTCCTCGAACACGCCGAGTGCCCCCTTGACGAACACCGCGGCGGAACTGCCGGCGATATCGGCGAACTGCGAGGCGGTGTCACCCCCGATATCGCGGTAGTCGTGGTCCTTGTTGCGGAGGTCTGCCACGGTTGTTTCCGCGCGCTCGTCGCTCTCGTCAGCGTACGCGAGGTCGCTCGGGAAGACGAGATCGCTGGGGTGGTTCTGGATGAGGTCGCGGATACGGTCACAGTTTGCCCGCCACTGACTCTCGTAGGTGTCCTCCTCGCCGATGTCTCGGCCGACGTCGTAGCCGACCGCACGGAGAAACAGTTCCCCGACGACCCCACCCAGGAGGAAGTTGTCGACCCGGTCTCTGAGTGCCGTCATCACGTCGACCACGTCGGTTGCCTTTTTTCCGCCGGCGACCATCGTCACCTCGCCGTCGAACTCGCGGCTGGCCACGGCGGTGTTCGCCTCGTACTCGTTTACCATCACCCGGCCGGCGTAGGCGTCCATCGCGACGGGGAGCCCGACGATAGAGGCGTGCCGGCGGTGAGCCGCCGAGTACGCGTCGCCGACGTAGGCGTCGAACAGGGGTGCGAGCGTCCGGACGAGTTCACTGTCGGCGTGGGCGGCGGGTTCACGCTCCGGGAGTTCGTCGTCGGTCATCCGGACGTTCTCGAGCAACACGACCTCGCCGGGGTCGAGCGCCTCGATGGCGTCGCGGGCCTGCTGCCCGTAGGTGTCGTGGACGTACTCGACGTGGTGGTCGAGGTGGTCGGCGAGAATATCGGCGTGTTGCTCGAGTGGGAGAAACGTGTCCCGGCCGGGCCGCCCCTGGTGGGCGAGCAGGGCCACGCGGTGGTCTGCCCCGACGAGATCCGCGACCGTCTCCGCGTGCCGGCTGAACCGCCGGTTGTCCTGTACGACGCCGACCGAGACCGGCGAGTTCAGGTCCAGTCGTGCGAGTACGCGCTGTCCCCTCTCGAGGTCGTCGAGGGTCCGGTAGCTCATCACGAGATGTTCTGACGACCGGCTCTTAGCTCCTGTGGTTCGGGTGGCCGGCTGTAGCGGTGTGAGGGCACGAAAACACCGTGATGGTCAGACCCCTGGGACACCGTAGGCGTCGAGACTGCTGACACCGAACAGCGCAAGCAGGGAGAGCACTACGAGCGCAGCGAGCCAGGCGAACAGCCCGATGAAGCTCCCGCGGACCCAGCCGACCTCGTAGCGCCGTCGGATTACCCAGACCCAGACGACCAGTCCCACGAACGAGGCAAGCACACCGCCGACGTCGACTGCCGCGAACACGGCACTCACCAGCGTCCACGCGACGGCACCGAACAGCGCTGTCAGAACGGCGTGGGAGTACTCCTCGGATTTGAACGCCAGTTTCGCGCCGACCGAGATGGCCAGCCCGCCGATCAGCAGGCTGACCGCAAACACGAGTGCCGTTGCCTCGGCTGTACTCATACCCGTCGAACGCCCCCCGGCAACATGAACGTCAGGGTGGAGAGAACACGAGCACCCGCTCGTCGTGTGTCGCGGAGCGCCCGACACCGAGTGTGACCCGCTGGCCGATCTCGACCGCGTCGGAGGGAATCTGCTGGAGCTGACCGGTGAGTGAAACCGGCCCGAACGAGGCCACCGCGGTGACGTAGGGGGCGTCGTCGTCGAACTGCGGAGCCGGAATCTGTGTGGTCGTGTGGGTGAGCAGTTCGCCGACCTCGGGAAGAGGCTGCTCTGTCAGGTCCGCCCGGCCGGTGGCCGGGTCGTACGGCCGCGGCGGCAGGTACGTCTCGCCGTCCGGGCTCTCCAGATAGTACGGCTCGCCGGCCTCGACAGCGTCGAGAAAGTCGTCGAACCCCGCGTCGCGGGTCATCCGTCCGCCTCCAGCACGTGGACCACGCAGCTAGCGACGGTCCCGCCGGCGTTGTGTGTCACACCGACTGTCGCATCGGAGACGACGTCGCTGTTGACGTGGTCACCGCGGAGCAGTTTCGTCAGCTCAGAGAGCTGTGCACAGCCGGTCGCACCGACCGGGTGTCCCTTTGCCTTTAGCCCGCCGGAGAGGTTCACCGGCAGATCGCCGTCGGCCGTCGTCTCGCCGCGCCGCGCCGCACCGATGGCCGTACCCGGCTCGTAGAACCCGAGCGCCTCCAGGGCGAGCACCTCCGCGATCGTGAAACAGTCGTGGACCTCGGCGACGTCGACGTCGTTTGGCCCGATGTCGGCCTGGGCAAAGGCTCGTTCGCCGGCACGCTCGGCGGCCGGCGTGGACACCATCGACTCGCGGTCCTGTAGTGCGAACCGGTCGCTGCCCTGGCCGGTGCCGGTGATCCGTACCGGGGTGTCTAACCCGTGTGTCTCGGCGTAGGACTCACTGACCAGGACCGCGGCGCTCGCACCGTCACTGATCGGCGAGCAGTCGTACAGGCCAAACGGCGAACTGATCTGCGTTGCCCCGAGAACGTCCTCGACCGTGAGCGCGCGCTGGTACTGGGCGAGGTCGTTTTCGAGGGCGTTCGCGTGGTTTTTCACCGAGATGTGCGCGAGGTCCTCGCGGTCACCGCCGAACAGCTCGAAGTAACGGTTCGCCATCAGCGCGTACGCCCCTGGGAAGGTCATCCCGGCGCGACTCTCCCAGAGGGCGTCCGCCGCCGCAGCGAGTGCCTCGGTGGTGTCTGCGGTCGAGAGGTTGTTCATCCGTTCGGCCCCACCGACCAGCACCACGTCGGCCCCGCCACGGATGCGCTCGACACCGTACCGGATTGCCGCGCCGCTAGAAGCACAGGCACTCTCGAGCCGTGTCGCCGGCGCGTCGACACCCGCCATCTCCGCCGCGAGCGGACCCTGGTGGCCCTGTGTCTCCGCGAACTCCCCCATGAAGTTGCCGAAAAACACCTCTTCGACGGCCTCGCGGTCGACACCGGCGTCGTCGAACGCTCTCGTGGCAGCCTCGGCAAACAGGTCCCGGCCGGTCCGTTCTGCGTGTCTCCCGAACGGGGTCATCCCGACGCCGGCGACCGGGACGTCCGTCACATCGACCCTCCACGACCCGCGGTCGAACCGGAGCCACAGGTTGACTGCTGCGCGGCGGCCCCGGAGACCTGGCGTGGCGCGTGGCTGGTGGCCGCCACGGGCGGCCTGGAAGCAGCCGCCCGAGCTGTTCTGGATGCGCGGGCGAGACCCACAGACGTGGTCGGGAGACGGCCTGGAGTTGTCTGTACCATTAGCTGTGTACGGTTTCGCTCGCACGAACATAAACCTGCTTGCCGGCAGATGGACACGCTCCGGGGTCGGCTCGCACCGCCTGTACGGTTCCGGCAGGGGCAGACCTGGGGCTGTCGGCGGCCGAGCCCTCTCAGAAGAACGCACCGAGGTAGACCGGCCGCTCGGGAAACACGTCGGCGAGGGTGCTCCTGGCGGCGTCTGTCCTCACGTCGAGACCGGCAACGGCCTCGGCGGTCGTCGGGTCGTAACGGCCGAGATACAGCTGTGTGAGCGTTCCGATATCTGTCGTCAGGTCGGGGTCGGTGTCGTCGCGCCGCTCGATACCGTCACCGGAGACGGCGAACACGCCGTCTGTTGCCGCACACAGCGGGTCTGTCACCGCCACGGTGAGCGGGCGGTCCAGCCCGGACCAGTCGAGGGTTTCGAGCGGGTCGAACCCGGTCAGCCGCGCCATCGGACCCGGAGCCCGCTCACAGGTGACGGTGTCGGGGTTCTCGACGAGGTCGAGCAGCCGGGAGGTCGTCGGTCGCTCGAGCACGACCCGGTCGATCTGTGCGCCGTGACGGCGCAGAAAGGCGAGGAGACTCCGGTTTGCTTCCCTGTCGACGTGTGCAAACGCCGAGACAGAGAGTGTGCGCTCGCTGCTGTCGTCGCTATCGTCGACCGTGTAGACCAGGTAGCCTGCGAGGTCACCGTCGCGCTCGTAGCCGTAGACAAACGGCTCCGCACCGCCGGTCCAGCTTGTCAGTGTTCGCTCCCGCCACCACGCCTCGGACCGCCGCATCGACAGCGTCACCCCGTCCCGGGACAGCGCCGCCACGGCACCGAGCTGTTCCCAGTCGTCGGCGTCCAGCCGTCGGTACTGGCCCCCGGGTTCGTGGGCCGGCAACAGCTCCGGGGTCAGGTCGAACCGGTACCGGTCGTGGGCGGTTGCCCAGCCCAACCCCCGGTAGAACGGTGTCGAGAACGGCCAGAGAGCAACCAGTCCGACCCCCTCGGCGCTGTACTCCCGGCAGACCGCCCGGCAGAGCGTGCGGGCGTACCCCTGGCCGCGGTACTCCGGTGGCGTGGCCAGCGCGCCGAGACCACCGACGGTGCGCGTGTCGTCTCGGACGTACGCCTCGAACGCGTAACGCTTGCAGCCGGCCCTGAGCCCGCCGTCGTACACGCCACGCAGGTCGAACAGGGGGGAGCTAAAATCCGTCTCCGCGTCCCCCCCGAGTGGCCCCTCCTCCGCGGCGAACCCGTACCGTGTGAACCGGTGGTACTCCCCTCTGGTCGCCGGCTCTATCGGACCGTACTCCGTCATGCCAGTTTCTGCGGGCGCTGGGAGAAAAACCGTCGGGTTCGCTCCGCCGGGGTCGCCACCACGACCTCCGGCGCGGTCTGTCGGCGGCGACCACACCGAACCGGTGTCGGCACGTCCGACGAAGCGGGCGAGTGCAACCCCGAGACCCCTGTCGAACGGGGATGGCCCATCCGTACGGTGTCGGTCGAACAACCACCAGCCACGACGGTGCCCGACCCGGTCGACCGACACGACGGCGGGACCCGAGGTGTGGGTACACAAGGGTTAATTTCCTGCTCTGGCAATACGAGATGATGATACTGTCAGCGCTGCTCGGAGCGGCGACTGGGTCCGGGACCGTACTATCTGCCGTGTCAGTCGCCGGGGTCGAACTGGGGCAGACCGAGTTTACCCTGATCGGTGCCTTGATAATCCTGATGCTTCTCACGTGTTCGGGGTTCTTCTCGTCCTCGGAGATTGCGATGTTCTCCCTGTCACCGTATCAGATCGACGCGATGGTCGAGGACGGCAAGCCCGGTGCGAGAGCGATAAAAGCGCTCAAGTCGGACCCGCACCGCCTGCTCGTGACCATCCTCGTCGGCAACAATCTCGTCAACATCACGATGTCGTCGGTCTCGACGACGATCGTCGGTTTCTATTTCAACGCGAGCACGGCGGTGCTCGTCTCGTCGCTCGGCATCACGTCGATGGTCCTGTTGTTCGGCGAGAGTGCGCCAAAGTCCTACGCCGTCGACAACACAGAGACCTGGGCACGGACCGTCGCACGTCCGTTGCGGTTTGTCGGGCGGCTGTTGTGGCCGCTCGTCACCCTGTTTTACTACCTGACGAGACTCGTCAACAGGCTCACCCCGGGTAGTGCGTCCCTGGAGTCGTCCTACGTCACCCGCGAGGAGATCCAGAACATGATAAACACCGGCGAACGCGAGGGTATCCTCGACGAAGAGGAACGCCGGATGATCCAGCGCACCCTGCGATTCGAGAACACCGTCACCAAGGAGGTGATGACCCCGCGTCTCGACGTCGAGGCTATCCCCGGAGAGATGACCGTCGAGGAGGCGATAAAAGAGTGTATGAGCTCTGGACACGCCCGTCTCCCCGTGTACAACGGGTCACTAGACGACGTGGCCGGGGTCTTCGATATCCGTGAGCTAAACCACGACTCCGACTACGAGAGAGCGGCCGACCTCGAGGTCACCGAGGTCGTCAGTCCGACGCTCCGTGTCCCCGAGTCGAAAAACATCGACGAGTTGCTCGTGGAGATGCGTGAGAACCGACTGGAGATGGTCATCGTCGTCGACGAGTTCGGGGCGACCGAGGGTATCGTCACGATAGAGGACATCGTCGAGGAGATCGTCGGCGAGATACTGGTCGGCGACGAGGAACACCCGATCGAAACTGTCGACGACACCGAGGTGCTGGCCCGGGGTGAGGTGAACATCGACGAGGTAAACACGGTGCTGGACATCGACCTCCCCGAGGGCGAGGAGTTCGAGACCATCGCAGGGTTCATTTTCAGTCGGGCGGGCCGACTAGTCGAACAGGGCGAGACCTTCGAGTACGAGAACGTGACCCTACACGCAGAGCAGGTCGAGGATACCCGCATCCAGAAGGTCCGGGTGACCGTCGACCGCCCCGCAGCCGACGGGGGGGGTCCGACCGACGAGGAAAGCTGAAACTAACCGGGAACAGATGTCGGAGAGTAACTTGGAACTGTTTCGTCTCGGTCCGGTCGACCGTCGAGAGCCTGCCTCGCGCGGGCGACCGTGACGGCTGGTCTACACGGAGGGGGCTTCGGAGCGAGTCTGGGTTCGACGGCCGACGGTTCCTCACCGCGTGACCATCCAGGTGGTGCCGGAGGAGTAACCCCACTTCTCGACGGAGACGTCGAACTCCCCCTCGGTGAGGGCGGTCATGTTCGTGCCCACCTCCTTTGCGGACATGCCGAGGTCCTCGGCGATGAGCCGTGATTTGAAGTAGGTCCGTTCGTCTGCCCGGTCACGGAGGTACTGGAGGATGCGTCGCTGTTTGTCCGACAGACTCGGGGTCGCCGCTGTAGTGCTCATGTCCGTACCCACGTGACAGTCATGTATAGGCGGTTTGGTACAAACGGTTAACCGACCGCCCTCTTGCGGTTCTACCGGGCGAACTCGGGGGAGACGGTCGACCACAGACCGGGAGTGGTACAGCGGGGCAACCGGCGGCGCTCGACTACGACCCCGACGATACAGGAGCCGGCGACCCCGGGTTGTGGGCACGTCGCGGGGTCGCCACCCGGCGTCGGGTGCGGCTCAGGTCGACTCGACGACCTCGCCGACGGCGAAGTTCGGCTCGACGTCGGTTACCTCGATCTTGACGCGGTCGTCGACGGTCGTTTCGGGGACGATGATGACGTAGCCACGCTCGACACGGGCGAT
>JAQCNM010000051.1 GCA_028275025.1 Halovenus sp. | reverse complement strand
GCGCGCGAGAGCCCGTTGCCGGGTCGGGCTCCTGGCCGGCGTGTAGTGCGTCCGTGTAGATGTCGTCGTCGGACATACCACACGTTGTTCGCACACCGCTTGAACCTTGTTACTGAGCCCGACCGGACAGCCCGTCTTCTGCGGTCGGGTCGGGGACTCAGCAGTTTGAGGCGGAGCCCCCGGCCTCAAGTCGTGAGAGACCGGCGGTCTCTCTGACCATTCGAACGGGCGCGCAGCGCCCGTGAGAAGAGAGCGAGGGCTTTCGACTGGTCGGAAGCGCGAAGCGAGTAAGCCGGGGAGGAAGCCGACACTGAGTGACGCAAACCACAAGACGGCAGCCGACAGGCTCCCGAGTAATTAATTACCGTCAGAACAACATCTGAAATATGGAGGTCAGACGTACCGCACCAGTCAAACTCGTTGTTCCCGACGAGTATCACGACGACCTCCACGAAACTGCCGAGCAGTTCCTCTACTGTGCGAACGAAGCCAGTGACTACTGCTGGGACAACACCGACTACGAAAACTGCGTCACCTCGACCGTGAAAGCAAGAGATGCGTTGTACGACCGACTCCGCGAGGAAACTGACCTGACGGCGAATCTCGTCCAAGAGGCCATCCGGCGGGCCGTTCACGCCGTCGATAGTGGCGTTGACCGCTGGGAAAAAGGCAAACGGACGAACAAGCCAGAGTTTACCTCGTGGAGTATGGTCTATGACAAGCGGAGTGCGACGTTCTACCGGAACAAAATCTCGCTTTCGACCGTGAACGGACGAGTCGAGTGTGAGTTTGAACTTCCAACAGACAGTCCAACGCCATACGAGGAATACGTGCTTTCGGACGACTACGAGTTTCGGACGAGCACACTCCAGTACGACCAAGCAACCGACGCGTTTTATTTCCACGTCAAAACACGGAGGATAGACGACGAAGGCGAGGCTGTCGAAGTTGAGGATTCGAACGATACCGGGCACCAAACTGTCCTCGGGATCGACCTCGGCGTGAACAGTCTTGCTGTTTCGTCAACGGGTATGTTCTGGTGTGGCGACGAGTATGACCACTGGATTCACGAGTTCGAGAAACGCCGGGCGGAGCTGCAACAGCGTGGCACACAAGCCGCTCATAACGCTTTGCTTCGACTTGGGAAGCGAGAGCGAGCGTGGCGGAAACAGTACATCCATACGGTCGCCAACGAAATTGTCACGGAAGCGGTTCATCATGACTGCGACGTGATCGTGTTCGAGGATTTGAGCGATATCCGTGAGCGACTGCCTCACGCTGACTGGCACCACATCTGGGCATTTCGCCGTCTTGTCGAGTACGTCGGATACAAGCCACCAGAACGGGGTGTATCGGTTGAACAGGTTGCCCCCGGTCACACCAGCCAGCGATGTTCTCACACCGACTGTGGGTTTACCCACGAAGACAACCGCGACGGCGAGCAGTTCCAGTGGCTCAAATGTGGGTACGAAATCAATGCGGACTACAACGGCGCGAAAAACGTCGGCCCGCGGTATCTGCGGAATCAACAACACGGCCTGCGTTCCTCGCCCACGTCGGGGAGCGCAGACGCACCAGTAGACGTGCGTTTGAATGGTGGGATGCTGAACGGTGACGGCTATCAACCGGTGGATAGCTGATTACCGGGAGTCCACATCAAAGCCCCACCCTCAACGAGCGAGGTCGGTAGACCGAGCGAAGTATCGTGGGGTAGTTCACGCCTGTGCGAGGAGCTGTTCGAAGGTGGCTTTATCCTGTGCGCCGACGAGTCGCTCGGTCGGGTCACCGTCGACAAACAACACGAACGTCGGGATGCTCTGTGCGCCAAGCTGTGCCGCAATCTGCTGGTTTGTGTCGACGTCCACCTTCGCCACCACCGCGTCGGTCGAGGCCGCGAGCCCCTCGACGACCGGCTCCATCATCTTGCACGGACCACACCAGTCGGCGTAACAGTCCACGAGCACGACCCGATGCTCGGAGACGACCTGCTCCAACTCCCCCATCCCCGAGACGTGAACTGGCTCGTCCGGGGCGTCTGTCGACGTACCGTTCTGGGTGTTCTTTCCGTCGTGTTTCTCCCGCAGTCGCTCGCGCTTGCGCTGCCGGATCTCGTCGAGTTCGTCTTCGTCGGTATTGCTCACACACTCAGTACGGGACTGGGCAGTAAGAACGTTGGTCGGTTGTGTGTGAAATGCACATTCATGGCCCGGGCGGGACTGGGCTGTACGGGGTTCGAAGCGTTTTTGAACGACGGCGATGAACTGTGGGTAACTCGCTGGAGACGGGCACCAGCGGGCACCTGTCTGTACAGGTCGGGATGTGGTCCGAAGGGGCTGAACCAGCAAACGCCCGTGGTGAAACAGATGACACGAAGTGCATACTCCCACATCCGGGAGGCGTGGCAGAACCCGGACGACAGCAAGGTAGCAGAGCTACAGTGGCAACGACAACAGGAGTGGCGCGACCAGGGTGCCATCGAGCGAATCGAGCGACCGACCCGTCTCGACCGGGCACGCGCACTGGGCTACAAGGCAAAACAGGGTGTGGTCGTCACGCGGGTCAGCGTCCGCAAGGGCGGGTCCCGCAAGAGCCGGTTCAAGGCCGGCCGACGCTCGACCCGTCAGGGGGTCAACCGGCTCTCCCGACGAAAGAGTATCAAGCGCATCGCCGAGGAGCGTTGCACCCGCAAGTACCCCAATCTCCGGGTGCTCAACTCGTACTGGGTCGGCGCGGACGGTAGCCAGATCTGGCACGAGATAATCATGCTCGACCCCAACCACCCCGCCATCCAGAACGACGACGACCTCAACTGGATCTGCGACGACGCCCACGAGAACCGCGCGCTCAGGGGTCTCACGAGCGCCGGCACACAGGGGCGTGGTCTCGGTTCGAAGGGCAAAGGCTCCGAGCACGCCCGGCCGAGTGTCGGCAGCGACCGCGGCCGCAGCAAGTGAGTGGGTCGCCGGACAGCGGCCCCAGCAAGTGAGCAGGTCACCGGACAGTGGCCCCGGGCGGTGCCGGGTAGGACGATAGCTCTTTGAATCCGACCGACGAACGTGGTGTATGAGCGTCGATTTCGAGTCCGAGCAGTACCGAAAGCACCGCGAGGCGGGCGAGATTCTCCAGACAGTCCGTGCGGAGGCCGTCGAGCGAATCGAACCCGGGGTGAGCCACCTGGCGGTTGCCGAGCACGTGGAGAGTCGGATCCGCGAACTCGGCGGGGAACCGGCGTTTCCGATGAACATCTCCATCGACGAGGAGGCGGCCCACGCCACGCCCGGGGTCGACGACGACGAGACGTTCGGTGAGGAGATGATAAACATCGACATCGGTGTCCACGTCGACGGCTGGATCGCAGACGCCGCCATCACGGTGGACTACTCGGGTCACGAGGAGCTGGTCGAGGCCTCCGCGGCGGCGCTAGAGACGGCCGTCGAGACGGTCGAACCGGGTGTCGACACCGGGCTGCTCGGCGATATAATCGGCCGGACCATCGAGGGGTACGGGTTCAACCCCGTCGTCAACCTCACCGGCCACGGACTGGGCCACTGGGAGCAACACACCACCCCGACCATCCCGAACCGGCGGGTCTCACAGGGTGTCGAACTCGAGGTCGGTGACGTCGTCGCCATCGAGCCGTTTGCGACAGACGGCGGCGGGAAGGTCACCGAGGGGAGTTCGGAGGAGATCTTCGCGCTCGACAGCGAGGGGTCGGTGCGTGACCGTGCGGCACGGGAGGCACTCGACCAGATCACCGGGCAGTTTCGCACCCTCCCGTTTGCGACCCGCTGGATCGAGGGGTCCCGTCCGGAGATGGCGCTCCGGCGACTCAAGCGGCAGGACATCATCCACGGCTACCCCGTCCTGCAGGAACAGCCCGGGGCCTACGTCAGTCAGAAGGAACACACCGTGCTCGTCACCGAGGACGGCTGTGAGGTCACCACACGGTAGCATGGACCAGTTGTTTGCACCCTGGCGCATCGAGTGGGTCGAGCGCGACGGCGGCGAGTTCGAGGGCTGTCCGTTCTGTCTGTTGCCCGACGCCGACGGCACCGACCGGGAGCACAACCTCCTCGCCAGGGGTGAGCAGGCGTACGTGCTGTTGAACAACTACCCGTACAACCCCGGTCACGCGATGGTCATCCCCTCCAAGCACACCGGCGAGTACCGGGACCTGGGGGAGCCGACCCTGCTCGCAAAGGAGCGACTCGTCCAGCGGACCATCGAGGCGATGGACACGGCGGTCGGCCCGGACGGGTACAACGTCGGTTACAACCTCGGCGGAGATGCCGCCGGGGGCTCCATCGACGACCACATTCACGCCCACGTGGTACCCCGCTGGACCGGCGACACCAACTTCATGCCGACAGTCGGCGAGACGAGTGTCATCGTCGAGGCGGTGACCGAGACTTACGACCGACTCCACGGCGCGTTCGCGACACAGGACGGCGTGACCGCGGCCGGTGACGGCCGGGCGGTCGTCGTCGACGACGCCTGAGGCTCTCGACACCGGGCGGGCGGGACCGGATTCCGCCCCCGGGGGTGACAGACACCAGACCACCGACCCGGAGCCGGCTCTGCGACAGTGACACATCACCGCCGAACGGTTATTCAGTAAACAGACGAACCCGGCAGTATGACCAACAACCGAGGCAGGGTGACCCGGCGGCGACTGCTCGCGGGCGGTACGGCGCTCGCGGCCGGGCTGGCGGGCTGTCTCAGCTCCGACGACAGCGCGACAGACACGCCGGCGAGTGCGACCCCGCGGGGCGACGGGAGTGGGGAGACCGTGGCGACCAGCCCGGCGGCCGGGCTCGACCTGCCGGTCGACGACAGTGACCTCCGGCGCGAGACCGGCGAGGACGCCATCCCGGCTATCGTCGACCCGGCGTTCGGGAGCGACTGGTCGGGGCTCGATATCACGTTCCGGGGTCGGTTCGGCGGGCGTCAGACGATCGAGCCACGGCTCGACCCAGGCGACCAGGTTATCGGTATCAGCCGCGGTGACGCCGCCCGTGCCTACCCGTTCCGGATTCTCAACTGGCACGAGATCGTGAACGACACGTTCGGCGGGCCGCTGCTGGTGACGTACTGCCCGCTGTGCCGGAGCGCGCTCACCACCGAGCGCCGGGTCGACGGTGAGACGACAGTGTTCGGTGTCTCCGGGTTGCTGTACCGGGAGGCTCTGGTGATGTACGACGAGGCCACGGAGAGCCTCTGGAGTCAACTGGCCGCGCGGGCCATCCAGGGACCGATGACGGGGAGCTCACTGGACCTGACGCGGGCGACAATCACCACCTGGGGGAGCTGGCAGGAACAACACTCGGACACGGAGGTCCTCTTGCCCCCGCCGGAGTCGAGCACCGTCGCCGGTGAGGAGAAAACCCGTGATTACAGCCGCAATCCCTACACGAGATACCAGGAGAGTGCAAGCGCCGGCCTCGGTGGGCTCTTCGACGACGACCGGCTCGACCCGAAGGCCGAGGTTGTCGGTATCGCCAACAACAACGTCAGCCGGGCGTACTCCGCGGGGACAGTCGCCGAGGCGGGCGTGATAGCGGACAGTGTCGGCGGGCTCCCGGTCGTCGTGACGACGACCCCCGACGGCACACCGGTGGCGTGGGTGCGCGAGGTCGGCGACGAAACACTGTCGTTCGAGGCGGCAGACGAGCGGCATCTGACGGCCGGTGGCTCCCGCTGGACCCGGACGACCGGCCGTGCGGTCGACGGTCCGTACGAGGGGACACGGCTGACACAGGCAAACGCAGTGTCGTCGCTGTTCTGGTTTGCCTGGCTCGATATCCACCCCGACACCGAGCTGTACGGCAACTGACCCGGTGGGTCGGAGACCGGCTCAGTGTGAGTTCCGCCGGTGGCGGGCCCGCATCCCCGCCTCGGCGATGTTGACACCGTACTCGGTTGTTCGGACGAGGCTGTCGACGACCAGCCCCAGGAGGTAGCCGTTCTCCAAGGAGCGGTCGTAGAGTCGCTCGTCGAGAGCGCCGAGCTCTCCGAGCAGCGTCTCGGCGTCTGTGACGACCGAACCGAGCGCAGGCCCGTCGTCGGGGTCGAGGAGCCCGTCGAGCGCACGCTCCACGACCGACCGTGCACGCTCGCCAAACGCGACGAGCCCCGCGGAGAGCGCCTCGGGCGGCGGGCCGGGCAGACGGCCGGCCAGGGTCGCTATCTTCTGGGCGTGGTCGGCTACCCGTTCGAGCTGTCGGGCCGCCATGTAGTACTCGAACGGGGAGACCCCACCCGTTGCCGTCACCGCTGGTTCGGCCAGCGACTGGTGGAACACACGGGAGACGAGGGCGAACAGTCGGTCGACGGTGTCGTCCTGGCCGGCGACCTGCTCGCCGAGGTCACCGTCGGCCGCCACGAGCGCCTCGAGACTCTCGGTGTGCATATCCAGGGTCGTGCGCTCGATCTGTGTGAGAGTCTGTGCCGGGGAGAGATCCGCCACGTCGAGCAGGGTGCGGGCGTGCAGCCCTTGTTTGTTTTCTGTCATCACCTCGAACCCGACGAAGCGACGGATAGAGCGGGTAGCGGCCCGCCGTTTCGTCCCGCTGTGGATGTTCTCGACACGCACCGACTCACAGCCGGCGATGTAGGCGGCGGCGACCGAGCGGCCGAGCGTGGTCACGTCGGCCTCGGCGGCGTCGACGGTCGTCTCCGGGGTCTGTTCGACCGGGCCCTGGCCGCGTGTCATCACGAGTTGGTCGTCCTGCACGTGGAGTGTGACACCGGTACCGGGCTCGATCCCCTGCTCTCTGGCCCACTCTTTCGGGAGAGATACCGTGTACGTGGAGCCGCCGGTGAGCTGTACCTTCCGCTCGACTGTCGTGTTGTCGTCGTGCATCAGTAGCGGTGGCTGTCGTCTGGCTCGCATGGGGTCGTCGACTCCCCGATAACCGCCTCGGTGGTTCTCCGGTCCCGCCGGTCGGGGGCGGCCTGACACTGCTCGCGGGCGGGTTCGGACGTCACCACGGCGTCGTCACGGAGGCGGTCGAACGTCGTCTCGTGGCGCTCCCGTGTCACCGTGTCTCACCCGAACTTGCCGGTGATGTAGTCCTCGACGCGCTGGCCCGTGCGAGACAGAGCCGCTGTCGCTGACCGCCCGAGAGGTCGAGCGCACTGTTGTCGAGTTGGTCACTGACCTCGTCCCAGGGTGCCACACGCCGGCGGTAGCGAGGAACGCTCGACGCGACGTGCGGCCGCCTGGACTGGGGTGTTTCCCCGTCATCGGTCTCACCTACACGGATACAGTGTAAATAACGTGCTATTTTATATATATTTCGCATAGTAGATATATACTTGTCTCCAATGGTGTACGTCGGGGTACGTACGGCTATCGAGTGGTGACAGGCGGCGACGGTCGTTCGGGGGTCAGAGAGGGCAGGTGACCGGAGACGGTGACCGGCGAGGTCGGTGGCACCGCCATCGCCCTCGGGACGGTTCCCGCCTGTCTCGGTCCCGAAACGGCCCCGCCGAGCGCAGATCGGCCGGAGCGAACCACATATGTCGGTGCGGGTCGAGGTGTCGACCGTGGCCGAACAGTTCGCCGCGGTCGTCGAACGGAGTCGCATGCAGGTCGCCATCAGCGCGCTGCGCGCCGAGGGGGTCTACGACGACGACCGGACTGTCTACGACTGTGGTGCCGGGACAGTCGCCATTCCGGTGACCGCCCCGCCGGCGGAGACGACTGTGCTGGAGGTGGCTGTCGACGAACGGCCGTCACCGCCGGAGACACTCACCGGACTCCTCCGTGAGCGCGGTTGGACCGCGGCCGAACTCGACCGGGTGCCGGAGTCGTGGGGGATCGTCGGGGATATCGCTCTCGTAGCGGTCGCCGACTGTCCCCGACCGGCAGACGTCGGCGAGGCACTGCTCGCACTCGTCGGTGGGGTCGACACCGTGTTCGCCGGCGACAGTATCGCCGGCACGAACCGCGAGCCGTCAGTCGAACTGCTCGCGGGCGACGGTGACACCGAGACCGTCCACCGCGAGCACGGAACGGTGTACGCGCTGGACCTCGCGGAGGTGGTGTTCACCCCGGATGCCGGAGTCGAGCGTGCCCGGATGGGTGACCTCGCAGCGGGTGAACGCGTGCTCGACACGTCCGCCGGTGTCGGCCAGTTCACCCTTCCGATGGCCCGGGCCGGTGCCACGGTGACCGCGGTCGAGCGTGACCCGGCGGTGTTCGCGTACCTCGTCGAGAACGTCGTCCGCAACGGCGTCACGGACAGTGTCGAGAGTTACCGGGCCGACTGGCGGGACGTGCTCGCGGGGCTCCCGGCCGAAACCAGCTTCGACCGGGTGGTGGTGGACCACCGGGGCAGTCACGAACACCTCGCCGACGCGCTCGGGGTGCTGGCCCCGGGTGGGACCGTCCACGTACACACCACGGTTCCAGGAGCGGCATTCCCCGAGCGACCCAGCAGACAGGTCCGCGAGGCCGTCGCCACGGCCGGCCGAACGGTCGACACGCTCGACGTGCGCCAGGTCGACACCGACGGCGATGGTGTCGTCTACACCGTGGTCGACGGCACTCTCGGTTGAGACAGGCTACGGGTCGCCTACTCCTCGAACAGCCCCGCAACGTCGTCGTCACGGTGCTGTCGGCGGTCGGTGTGCTCGCCGAGTCGCTGGACGATGATGCCACGCTGCTCCGGTTGGCGGACGAAGTCAAAGAGCAGTGTCACGAACGGGCTCGACACGGCCTCCGCGTCGAGGTCGGCCCGGGCAAACGACGCCGCGGTCCGGAGCAGTTCCGCGTCGTAGCCGTGCTCCTCGGCGAGCACGGCGGCGGCCACGGCGGTTGCCTCGAAGCGAAGATCGGCGAGTGAGAGGGCGGCAGTCTCGTGTGTGAGCACCGGCGGTCGCCGGCGCTCGACGACTACGGGGTCGCCGGCGAGTACCCCGAGGGCGGCCCGGACAGTACCAACGTTCACGCCGCGGTAGTCGGCGGGTAACCCGTCGAGGTAGCCGCGGGCACTGTCGGCGAGCCCCGTCGCGCCGGACCAGTTCCCGTTCCGGGCGTGGTAGACGGCGGCGGTGAACTGGATGAGACCGTGGAGTAGCCGTTCGTCGTCGGTTCCCGGGTCGAGTTCGAGCCAGTGGTCCTCCCAGGCGTCGTGTGCCGCGTGATGCTCGCCCGCGTTGTAGATAGCGACCCCGGCCCGCAGGTGAGCCTCCATGCGGGTAGTTGTGGGTCGCGGTTGATAACAGAACCGGGGTCGGATCGACACCAACCTCTCTCCGGGCTCACACGTCACCGTTATGAGCGTGGATACCGAGGTTCCGGTAGAATGCCCGAGCGTCGGTCCCCGGACGACGCTGGCCCTGACAGACGTCGTCTGGTTTTTGTCCTCTGTAGCGTCATCGCCGCGGCGGCCGGTGGCGTGCTCGTCGCATCGGCGGGTGCCGGCGGCCTCGCCGGAAGCCCGATAGACGAAGCCCTCCCCGGAGAGGAACTCTCCGGCGAACAGATAACCGGAAACCCCGGGTCGGTCGGTGACATCCCCGGCACGGACGGGGACATCGGCCCCATAGAGGGAGGGCTCGGGAGTGTCCCCGGGTTGGGGTCGCTGTCACCCGGTGCACAGACCGGGGCTGGCGGTGATCTCGGGTTCGACAACGACACGTTCGCCTCGACGGAGACCGATGTCCACTTCACAGCCGAGAGTTCGCGCCCGACCTACTGGCGAACGGCCGCCTATCGCACGTACACCGGCACCGGCTGGAACCGGCCGGCCGAGACGGAGTCGTACGACCCGCCGCTCCAGAGCGGCGACTCCGGGCGGATAGCGTACAACGTGACACTCCGACAGCCGGCCACTGCACTGCCGACACCCTGGCAACCGACCGTCGTCGGTGGGCTCGACCAGGGGGTGGCGGTGACCGCCGAGGGGGACGTCACACCGACCGGGCGGCTGTCGAACGGGACCACGTTCACCGGGGTGAGCAACGTTCCCGAGAGCAACCCGGCCCTGCTCCGGAGTGTCGACGACACGACACCACCGGCGATCGAACCGTACACCGAACTGCCCGACAGTGTCCCGCCGCGGCTGTCGGTCCAGGCTGACAACATCGCCGCCGATGCCGACGGGCGCTACGAGACGGCACGGGCCATCGAGCGCTGGCTGCAAGACGAAAAGGAGTACTCGCTGAGCGCGTTCCAGGAGTCGAGCCAGGTCGCCGATACGTTCGCCTTCGAGATGGAGGCCGGCTACTGCGAGTACTTTGCCACGACGATGGCGGTCATGCTGCGGACGCAGGATATCCCGACACGGTACGCCCTGGGCTACTCGAGCGGCCAGTACGTCGGCAACGACACCTACCAGGTGCGGGAGATGAACGCCCACGCCTGGGTCGAGGTGTACTTCGAGGGTGTCGGCTGGGTACAGTTCGACCCGACACCCGGTGGTCCCCGGCTCCAGACACAGGAACAGGCACTGGATGGAGAGTACAACGTCAGCGACCCGGGGAGCCCCGGGCAGACACTCGATCTCGAGGAAAACGACTCGAACACCGACGGCTGGTCGGTCTCGTTCGACCAGACGCCGGTTCCGGGTGAGGAAACCCGGCTGGTGGTCCGCCTGAACGGTGACCCGGTTCGGGACGTGAGAGTGCTGTTCGACGGTGAGCCGGTCGGAACAACCGGGCTCGGCGGGGGTCTGACCGCGAGGGTCCCCGACGAGTCGTTCGAGGTGTCGGTCGTCGGCGAGGTCGCAGGCTCCGACGACCTCGACTCGAGTGTCCCGCTACGCAGGGGTGGCCGGAGTGTGGTCGGGTCGGGGGCGCCCCCCGTCTCGGTAGCCACGCAGGACAGAAACGAGACGACCGTCTACCGGGAGACAGTCGAGGTGGAGACCGGAGCCGATATCGAGCCGACCGGCCAGGTCCGGCCCGGGGCAGGGTTGGAGGTGACCGTCCAGGTCGGTGACAACCCCATCGAGGGCGCGACGGTCAGGGTCGACGGCGAGGAACGTGCCGAGACCAACAACCTCGGTCGGGCGACGGTCACACTCCCGTCGGAGCCGGGGGCGGTGACACTCACCGCCGAGCGGGGGCCGGTCACCGGCGAGCGAACGTTCGATGTGCCCGAACTCGCCGTCACGGTCGAGCCGGACTGGCCGGTCGCGCTCCCGTTCACCCCCGCGACAGTCGAGGCGACCTACGACGGTGAGGCGGCGGCGGGGCTGCCGGTCACGGTCGACGGTGACCGAGTCGGGGCGACCGGGCCGGACGGAACGACGACGGTCCGGCTACCGTTCGGCCGGAGCGCCGAGGTGACCGCAATCGGGGCAGGTGTCACCGTCGGGGCGACCGTCGACGGCCTGCTCCGGGGGGTTCTCCTGGTGGTGCTCCCGGTCGGCGCGCTGTGTGCGGTGGTCGTGCTCGTGCGGCGGCGACAGACAGAGACCGGTGGTGGCACGTGGCTACAGGACGCCGGCAGCGGGCTCGTCTCGCGGCTGCTCGTCGTCGGCTCCGGCCGTATCGTCACGACTGTCCAGGACGTGGTCGGACTGGTGTTGGTGACAGTCGGCCTGCGAGCGCCACCGGACGACACCGGGCCCGCGGGACCGGTCAGTGTCGGTGACGACGACCCACCCACCGAGGAGCAGGCCGCAGTACGGGCCGCCTGGAACCGGTTTCTCGACCAGGTCAGTGCCCCTGCGGCGACACTGACACCCGCCGAACTGGCGACACACGCAATCGAGGAAGACGGTCTGCCGGCGGAGCCCGTCTGTACACTCCGTGACGCGTTTCGGGCCGTCGAGTACGGCTCCCGGCCGGCGGAGCCGAGTCGGGTACAGGCGGCCGTAGACGCGATCGAGGCCAACAGGTCGGACTCCGCCGGAGCCGAGCGGGGCGACGGGGGTGCCGACTGATGGAGCCCGGTGAGTTCCTGTTCGGCGCGGTCGGCGTGACCGCGACGCTGCTCGGTGTCGGTCTGCTGGTCGCGCCCGGAACTGTCAACGTCGGCCCGGTTCGGGCGGTGACAGACACCGCCGGGTCCACAGAGCCCGCACAGTTGATGCTCGTACTCGGTACCGTCGCCGGGCTGCTGGTCGCAGTCGCCGCCAGGCCACGGTCGGGGGAGGAGTCGGAGCAGCCGACGTTCGAGACGACCGCCGGGCGCTCGGACGAGGGGAGCAACAGTCTGGGTCCGGCGGCCGGGACCGCCATCCGCGAGGGCGGGGAGCACTGGGCGGAGCTCCGGGCGACACTGGCTGTGGCGGCGACAGACGCGTACGCGGATGCCGCCGGAGTCTCCCGGTCGGCGGCCGAGACAGCCGTCGCGCGCGGCACCTGGACCGACGACCCGCTCGCCGCCGGTGTGCTCGCCGGCGAGCTTCCGGTCACGGCAGCGGCGGCCGCACAGGTCCTGCCACGCCGCGAGCGGCAGCGACGCGCCGAGCGAACAGTAACAGCTATCGAGCGGTTACAGGACCGATGAGTACGAACCGGTGGCGGGTCGGGCTGGCAGCGACACTCGCACTAACCGGGGTGGGCCTGCTGTTCGCGGAGCCGGCGCTGCTCGCGGCCACCGTCGTCCCGCTCGGGTACGTCTGCTACGGGCTCGTCTCCCGGCTCTCGGGCTCACCACAGCTCCGGGCCACACGCACGTTCGACCCGGCGGCCGCGACACCTGGGGAGCGGGTGACCGTACGGCTCCGGGTCGAGAACACCGGTGACAGTGTGCTCCCGGACGTCCGGGTGGTCGACCGGGTGCCGGGGCTCGCAGTCGTCGAGGGGTCGACACGAACCGGAACGGCGCTGGCACCCGGCGAGGCCGCGACCGTCGGGTACACTGTGCTCGCACGGCGGGGTGACCACGAGTTCGACCCGCCGCAGGTCCGTCTCCGGTCGCTCGCCGCGTCGACGGTGTGGACGACGGAGCTCCCCGTCGAGACGACGGCCCTGACCTGTCGGACGCCGGCGCGGGACGCCGTCACCGAGGCACTGCTCGCACAGTTTGGCCACACAGAAGACACCAGGGGTGAGGGCACGGAGTTCTACGCCACCCGGGAGTACCGCCGCGGCGACCCGATGCGGCGCATCGACTGGCGCCACGTCGCAAAGACCGGCGAGTTCGTCACCGTCCAGTACCGCGACGAGCAGACAGACCGGGTCGCGGTCATCGCCGACGCCCGCGACCCGGGGCGACTACCGCCGGCTCCGAACCACCCGTCGGGGGCGGCGCTCGCGGTCGACATCGCACAGCGGCTGCTCGGCGCGCTCGACCGGGCGAGCGTCCCCGCCGCGGGTGGGGTCGCCGGACTCGACCCCGAGGCGAGGCTGGCCGACCCGAGTGGTATCGCGTGGGCCGGTGCCGACGACCAGCCATCGAGACTGCTCGGGAGCGTGCGAGGTCACCTCGACAGCCAACCCGGTCGGACCACCGCGCCGACCGGAACCGGCACACCGGACGAGGCGCGGGTGGTGACACGCCCCGACGGCGGCCTCGACGCGACCGCCCGGGCGTTGCTCGACCGGGTGCCCACAGGCGCGCAGGTGTTTCTGTGCACACCGGCGGTCGACGACTGGCCGGTCAGGTTCGGACAGGCGCTGGCCGAGCGCGGCCACGAACTGGTGGTCGTGAGCCCGACGGTGGCCGGCGGTGACGACATCGGATTGCGGGTCGCCAGAGTCGAGCGACGGCAGCGTCTCCGACTGCTCGACGCAGTCGGCGAGACTGTCGACTGGACGCCCGGAGACGGTCTCGGCAGGAGGGAGTCATGAGTGAGACGACCGGGCGGACCCGGGCGGCCAGCGTGCTCGTGGCCGGGACCACCGCTGTCGTCGTGGCACTACTCGTGCGTGCGTTTCCGGACCTCACCGTTCCGGTGGCCGTTGGAGCGACCGGTGCGGCGCTCGGTGTCGCGGCCCTCTGGCTCGCGGTCGTGGTCGACAGCCACGCCGGGGGTGTCGGAGCGGGGTTACTCCTCGTGCCTGCGGGCATCGGGACTGTCGGTGGGCCACTTGTGGCGGTGGTGTTGCTCATCGAACAGACGTTCCCGGTCGAGACCGAGGCGCTGCTCTCGGTCGGTTTGCTGTCGATACTCGGTCACGTCGGGGTGGTGCTTGGCTGTTCGGTGGCAGTCCTCGGCGCGGTCTTTACACTCCAAGACGCCGCCACCGGCGCGGTCGAGCGCGGGATGACAGTTGTCGTTGCCACGGCCGCGGTTCCCGGTGTCGCGG
>JAQCNM010000050.1 GCA_028275025.1 Halovenus sp. | reverse complement strand
GAGGCGGCCGAGCGGGCGGGTGAGCTCACGGCGGGCGATACGCTGGTCGAGCCGACGAGCGGTAACACGGGTATCGGCCTGGCGATGGTCGGTGCGGCAAAAGGGTACGATGTTGTCCTCGTGATGCCTGCCTCCCGGTCGACCGAGCGCCAGCGGGTGATGCGGGCCTACGGGGCCGAACTGGAGCTAGTGGCGGGTGACATCTCCGACGCCCGCGAGCGGGCGGACGAACTCGAAGAGGACAGCGGGTACGTCCAGGTGCGCCAGTTCGAGAATCCGGCGAACCCGATGGCACACTACCAGACGACGGGTGCGGAGCTCCTCGACCAGGTGGGCGACCGGCAGATCGACGCGCTCGTGGCCGGTGTCGGCACCGGCGGCACCATCACCGGCACCGGCCGACGGCTCCGCGAGACGTTTCCCGACCTGACCGTCGTCGCGGTCGAACCGGCGACGAACGCGGTGCTGTCCGGCGACCCGCCGGGCGAGGACAGTTTCCAGGGGATGGGCCCCGGGTTCGTCAGCGCGAACCTCGACCGCGACCTGCTCGACAGTGTGGAGACGGTCGCAGTCGAGGCCGCCGAGGCGGAGTGTCGGCGGCTGGCGCGCGAGGAGGGGATACTGGTGGGCCAGTCCTCCGGCGCGTCGAACCTGGCGGCGAAACGCGTCGCGAGACGTCTCGACGGCGATGGGGCAGGGCCGTTGGTTGTGACGGTCTTTTGGGACTCCGGCGAACGGTATCTCAGCACCGGGCTGTTCGACGACCCCGGAGACCCTGCCTGAAGCTATAAGAGCCACGCCCGCTTACCTCATATCGATGCGGGCAAAACCCGAGTACCGCGACCGTGACGACACCGAGGTAGCGGTGCTTGACGTACTCGCCGAGCGCGACGACAACGGCATGACCGTCCTCGCCATTCGCGCGGAGGTGGATGCCGACATCGACAGTCTGGAGACGGCGCTCGGGAATCTAAAGAGCGACGACTTAATACAGGTGCGCCGGGAGAACGGCCGGACAGTCATCACCGTCGAGGACGAGGTCATCGGCCCGGACGAGACAGACACCGACGAGGACTTTTTCGAGCAGATCCGTCGCCGGTTCTCCCTGTGATTAAGTGCGCGGAGCGCTATCGACAGACATGCGCGCTGTCTCGCTGCTCCCCTCTGCCACGGAACTGTGCTACGCCCTCGGTGTCGAACCGGTCGGTGTCTCCCACGAGTGTGACCACCCGCCCGCGGCCAACGACCAGCCGGTAGTCGTCCACTCCCGTGTCGACGCCGACGCGTCGAGTACCGAGATAGACGAACAGGTTCGGGAGGCTGTCGCGACGGGTGGTGTGTACGAACTCGACCGCGAGCGCCTGCGGGCACTCGACCCCGACGTTATCCTCTCACAGGGTGTCTGTGAGGTCTGTGCGGTCGACGACGCCGATGTCCACCGTGCGGTCGCCGACCTGGGGCTGGATGCCGACATCGTCACGACAGACCCACACAGTCTCGGGGACGTGTTCGCCGACCTCGAGCGCATCGGGGCGGCCCTCGACCGGGGGGAGCGTGCCCGCGAGGTGGCCGCCGGTTGGCGTGACCGTGTCACAGACATCGAGCGCACGACACCCGACGAGGGGCCGCGGGTGGCGGTGCTCGACTGGCTCGACCCGGTGATGGTCGCCGGTCACTGGGTGCCGGGGATGGTCGAACGGGTGGGCGGACAGTACGGGTTAGCCGACGCCGGGGACCCCTCACGTCCCCGCGAGTGGGCCGACATCCGCGAGTACGACCCCGAGGTGCTGGTCGCCGCCCCTTGCGGATTCGACATCGCACAGACCCACGAGAACTGGACAGACCTGACCGCCCGCGAGGGCTGGTCGTCGCTCACAGCCGTCGCGAACGACCGCGTGTACGCGCTCGACGGCGACCAGTACGTGAACCGACCCGGACCGCGACTGGTCGACACACTCGAACTCCTCGCCGGTATCCTCAACCCGGACCACCCTCCGACTGTCGCCGACCGGGACGGTGTCCGCCGGCTCTCCGGCCCTGCCGACAGGCCGCGGGTCTGACCCCCGCGTGAGTCGAGGGGACGGTCACCCGACCCGACCTGACCCGACCCGGGCCAGCACTGGCTCTGCGGCCGGTCACTCGACGACATCGACAGGGTCTGCGTCTGCGTGTGTCACAATCTGTGCCGGCCGGACCGGGAACACGGCCTCCGGTGTGCCGGCGGCCGCCCAGACGGTCTCGTGGCCGGTCAGTGTCTCGTCGAGGTAGACCGGCACCCCGGTGTCGTGACAGAACGGTGGCACCCCGCCGATAGACCAGCCAAGCGTCGTCGAGACCTCTTCCGGGGTGGCCATGCGCGCGTCCTCGACACCCCGGAGCGCCGCCAGCGCCGCCGTGTCGACACGGTTTGTGCCGCTCGTGACCACCACCACCAGTCGGTCCGCGACGAACGCAAGCGCACTCGCTATCTGTGCCAGGTCACAGCCGACCACCGCCGCGGCGTCTGCCGCCGTCTTTGTTCCCTCGGGAAACTCGTGGACAGCCACCTCGATACCGAACGACGCCTCCGCCTGCCGCTTGAACTCCGCCGCTCGCTCGTGCATGTGCAACTGGTTGTGTGTGCACACACGTAGTTACACCGGCGAGACCACCGATACCGGCTCCACAGTCGCTCGCGGGGCTTTTTGTTACACCGACCCAACACCCGACAATGACCACAGTAAAGGACAGCGTTCACGACCACATCGAGGTCGAGGGTGTCGCGAGGGCGCTGCTGGACACGCCGCCGGTCCAGCGTCTGCGGCGCATCAGCCAGCTCGGGACGGTCGGTCTGGTGTACCCCTCCGCGAACCACACCCGGTTCGAGCACAGTCTCGGCGTCTACCACCTCGCGGACCGGGCGCTCGACCACCTCGGTATCGAGGGGCAACAGGCAGAGCGTGTCCGTGCGGCGGCGCTGCTGCACGACATCGGCCACGCCCCATACAGTCACAACATCGAGACGGTGTTGCACCGCCACACCGGCAAGTACCACGACGACGTCAGCGACCTGGTGGGTAACGGTGCGATTGCACGCCGGCTCGCGGCACACGACCTCGACCCGGACCGGATCGCCGGACTCGTGGCGGGCGAGGGTGAACTCGGACAGCTCGTTTCGGGTGAACTCGACGTCGACCGGATGGACTACCTGGTGCGGGACGCCCACCACACGGGGGTCTCTTACGGCAGTATCGACCACGAGCGGCTCATCCGGGAGCTCCGGTTCGTCGACGGCACGCTGGTGCTCGACGAGGGTAACGTCCAGTCGGCCGAGAGTCTGTTGCTCGCTCGGGCGCTGATGAATCCGACGGTCTACCAGCACCACGTCGCCCGCATCTCGAAGGCGATGCTCCGGCGCGGGGCCGAACGGCTCATCGACTCGGGTGCGGTCGACCCGGACCGACTCCGCCGGATGGACGACCACGCGCTGCTGGTGACACTCCGTGAGTGTGACCGCACCGCCGAGACCGCCCGGCGTCTCGACCAGCGAGACCTGCTCAAGCGGGCTGTCTGGGCAGAACTCGACTCGGTACCGGGGGCGGTGCTCGCCGCCGACAACGAGAAGCGCCGCGAGATGGAGAGGGAGGTCGCGGCCACCGCCGGTGTCGACCCCGACGGGGTGGTGCTCGACGTCCCACCGGAGCCGGAGATGGCCGAGTCCACCTCCCGGGTGCTGGTCAACGGACAGGTGCGCGCGCTCGGTGCGCAGTCGACACTGGTGCGGGCGCTCCGGGCGGCACAGCGCGACCAGTGGCGGCTCGGCGTCTACGCCTCCGATACCGAGGCCGAACAGGTCGGTGACGCCGCGCTCCAGACCCTCGGGCTCGAACTCGAGGGGACACTCGTTCGTGACGTCCGGACGGGTATCAACACCACACTCGACGAGTTCGAGTGACCGCGGCGGGCACCGGTGTGTGAGCCACCCGACCCCGAGGCGGCTCAGGAGTCGCTCTCGCTCTCGTAGGCACCGGCTTTCTCGAGCTCACCCCGTTTCGCCAGCACCTCCGGGGTGCGGCAGATACCACCCGCTCCCGTGACCTGCGGCGGAATGCAGTTGTTGCAGTTCCCGCAGACGACCTCGCCGCTCTCCGTTTCGAGGAGGCGGGCCGCGAGCCGCGGCTCGGCGTAGAACGGCCGTCCCATCCCGACCATGTCACAGGCCCCGCTCTCGAGCAGGTGGTCTATCTGCTCGCGGGTCCGGATGCCGCCGACCTGTAACACCGGGATGTCGACACGGGCACGGACCCGCCGGCAGAACGTCTCGTTCCAGCACGGCTCGAAGGCGTTGCTCCGGGCGCTGTACCGTGCCGCCGCCCTGACGAGGCGGTACCGGAGTCTCCCGCCGAAGCTGTCGGCGTACCCGTTCTTGAACCGCTCGTCTGCCCAGGCGCGGTCGGGAAAGTCCCCCCTGACGATGCTCTGGTCCCAGAACGGCGTTCCGGTGACCGGAGCGACCGCGTCGTAGCCCATCTGCTCTATCATCTGACACATCTCGACCCCCTCCGCCAGCGTGATGTGTGTGCGGACCCAGTGGGGTGTCTCCGTTTCGGCCGGCACCTTCGTCGTCACCGGCAGGTCGCCGACCGCCTCCCGGATGGCGTCGTGGACTATCTCGAAAAAGTAAAGCCGGTTCGAGAGACACCCCCCGAACTCGTCGTCGCGGTCGTTGTAGAACGGAGAGGCGAACTGCTGGAAGATGCTCATCGTCGCCCCGGCGAGGTGAATCCCGTCGTAGCCTGCGTCGGCGGCGTGGCCGGCCGCCCGACCGAACGACTCGGCCAAGTCGTACACCGCCGCGGTCGAGAGCACGTCGATGTCGAAGTTCATCAGCCCCAGTCTGTCCGCGAGCGCGAGCGGCCACGGCAGCTCCGAGACGGCCCGTTGCTCGGTATCCGGCCAGCGCTCGCTGTACCCTCGGTGCCAGGTCTCCAGGCTCTTTACCCCCCCGTGGGTCAACTGCGCGAAGATCTGACCGCCGTGTGCGTGGATGGCATCCGGTAGCCCAGAGAGCCCCCGAACAAACTCACCGTCGTCGGCGAACGTCATCCGCGGTGCCGTACACCCCTCTCGGCGGCACACCGGCATCGCCCCCTGCACGACCAACCCGACCCCACCCGCCGCCGACGGTGCCAGTTCGTCGACGAGGATGTCGACCGCGTCCTCGCCGTTGCCTGCGTGCTCCAGCAGTGGTGCGCGGTAGAG
>JAQCNM010000049.1 GCA_028275025.1 Halovenus sp. | reverse complement strand
CCAGCACGTCCCGCACGTCGACATCGTCCTCGGTGAGCAACTGCTCGACCCGGTCCAGCAGTGCCGTTGTCTTTCCGCTTCCCGGGCCACCGAACAGCCGTATCACCTCTGTCGTGTCGCTCATTAAAACAGTAATCACTCCCTGGGGTCATAAACACCCCGACTTCTACAGGCAGAGCAGGCCGAGTGCCTCGGGGTCGTACGGAAGACGGAGTCTTCCGTGATGACGAGACGCTCCGCGTCTCGAACCACGTGACCCCGAGGCGGTTCACCGGTACAGTGAGAGATAGAACATCACGAACCCGATAATAAAGGGGACTGTCTCTGCGATGCGAAACAAGGTCAGTACGCTGTCGCTTGCTCCACTCCCGAGTTGGCCGACGATAGCGCTCAGCGCGACGCCCATACTGATGAACGCGAACCCGAGAAACGCGAACTGGAGCCGTTCGGTCCGTTGCTCCCGGTAGGACTGAAAGCTGATGACCGTCAGCCCGAGTGCCAGTCCGAACACGACGAGCCGCATGAGAAGCACCGCCGCGTCGACCAGCGGGCCGGAGCCAACCATTCGACCGGACATACACGAACACGTGATATAAGTGTGACCCATCCGCAGTCTGCCCCGATAGCACGGTCACGGCTGGTCGTCTCGGCGTCGGGACAACCCGGCTGGGGTCCTCAGCTCTGTTCTCGCTGGAGTTCGCGGTCGATGCTGTCGAACTCGTTGTTGTCGAGCTGTCGTTCTAGACGGCGCTCGAACTCTTCCTCACTGATCTCGCCGTTCAGATACTTTTGCTGGAGGTCGTCGGACCGTGTGGAGCCGACTCCCGTCGACAGTTCGTCGGTACTCGAACCAGCCGTGGTGCTCGAGCCGCCACTCGAACGCCCACTCAGCAGTGAGTACGCCTTGTAGCCAACGTACCCCAGACCGCCGAGCACGGCGAGGAGTACGGCCATCTCGACAGCGAATATAACCGTCGAGACGACCGCGGACACCACCTGTATAACAAAGTAGATAATGCCCAGGACGAGGAGCCCGCCGACAGCGTACAGCAGCAGACTTCTATTCGCCATATCGAATGTTGGTGGTGGAACAACAAAAACCTGTGCCACGGCTGCTGGTCCGGCAACGGGCCGCCGGTGTTCTCTCGCGTGGGTAGCACGACCCCCGACGGTGGGTGTGACCTGACGACCGCGCCCGACAGCTCAGCCGACCCCGTTCGGTCGGGTCACCGGTTCCCGCTCAGACGCGGGTTTGATTACACATCCGGTCGTAACCCGAACTATGCCAGCAACTCTCGAGGTGGTCTGCACAGAGGAAGACTGCGAGCTCGACATGTTCGAGCTACACTACACCTACGACATGCCGGACGAGGTGGGTGTGACCGACTTTGCCTGTCCGTACTGTGGGGCGACAGACCCGCTCGAGGAGGTACAGCTGTGATCCGCGACGTCGGCGAGGCGGTCAGCGAACGGGTGTTCGAGACGGTCGGCCGTGCGATGGGACGGGCACAGGAGCAACGCGGTCTCTCTGTCGACCTGCTCGAGAGCGAGGATGCCTACCTCGCGGTGTTCGACACCCCGGGTGTGCTTGGCCGTGACCTCCAGGTGCGCTACGAGGACGGCGCTGTCCACGTTCGTGTCGACCGGTTCCGTGACCGCCGCGAGGGGTTCGAGATGCGCTTTCCCGGGCGTGGGCTCGCACTGGACGGCCGGGTCGACCTCCCAGAGGGGGTCGACCCCGAGAGTGCGAGCGCGACACTGCTCGAGAACGGCACACTCCGGGTCCAGGTCCCCAAAACCGACGCCTGAGCCGGTCGGTGCCCGCCTCTCGGTTGCTGTGTGTAACGCAAGCTATAGAACTCTCGCGGTCCTCAACGAGAGTATGACAGTCGCCGCCGAGCGTATCGAACGGCTCCACGAACTGGCTCACGAGGCCGCCCGTGAGGCCGACGATGCGCGTGCACGCCGGTACGTCCGCCGGGCACAACGGGTCGCCGAGCGCAACCGACTCGACCTCCCGCGCCCGTTCGTGCGGTTCACCTGTGACCGCTGTGATGCGTACCTCCGACCCGGCCGGAACGCCCGCGTCCGTCTCCAGAACGGCCACGTCGTTCTCACCTGTGACTGTGGTACACACGCCCGGTACCCCTACGAGTGACCGCCGGCCGTCGAGTCGCTTTAGGCCGCTGTGGAGAGTGCCAGCTATTATATCCGGGCGTGTGTAACGGAAACGTATGACTGATGCTCGTCGCAGGCGGATACACAATCTCGACGTGACACTGTGGGTCGGTAAACACGGTATCGACGCCGTTGTCGACGAACTCGACGACCAGTTGACAGATCGCGAGTTCGTCAAGGTCAAGTTCCACCGCTCGGCACGCGCCGGTGCGGAGACTGAGACACTCGCCGACAACCTGGCCGGGCGGGTCGGTGCCTCGGTCGTCGAGACGCGCGGACACACCGCGGTGATAGAGTAATGAAACCGCTCTGGGTCGTGTTGCAAAACGGGACTGTCGGTCCGGTCGAGGAACAGCTCAACGAGTTCAACGTCCCTCTGGCGGGTACGATAGTCGACGCCGCAGTCTTTCTGGGCGTGTTAGCCGGTGTCTACACCTTTGGTCGGTTGGTGGTTGGCCCGCTCTTTGGGCGGATCGCGAGGAAGCGTGAACTCGACGCCCACGTCCAGAAACCACTCCGGAAGCTCCTCAACTTCGTCATCTTCTTTGCCGCCATCACGGTGGCGTTTGGCGCGGCTGGACTGGGAAACTTCCTGCAGGCGCTCGCCACTGTCGGCGCGGCCGCGACACTGGCTATCGGGTTCGCCCTGCAGGAGGTCATCAGGAACTTCGTCTCCGGTGTGTTCATCTTCACCGACAAGCCGTTCCGCATCGGCGACTGGATCGAGTGGGACGGTAACGCCGGTGTCGTCGAGGACATCAGTATGCGTGTGACCCGGGTCCGCACGTTCGACAACGAGTTGCTGACTGTGCCCAACTCGCAGCTGACCAACGACGTCGTCAAGAACCCCGTGGACGCGGAGACGCTGCGGATGAAGTTCGTGTTCGGCATCGGGTACGACGACGACATCGACAGCGCTACCGAGATCATAATCGAGGAGGCCGAGAAACACGAGGAGATCCTCGAGGACCCCGGACCCTCGGTTCGTCTGGTCGAACTCGGTGACTCCTCGGTGGGTCTACAGTCACGTGTCTGGATCGGAGAGCCCTCGCGGAGTGACGTCACGAAGACCCGCGGAGAGTACGTCACGGCGGTCAAACAGCGGTTCGACGAGGAGGGCATCGATATCCCGTACCCGAACCGCACAATCGGCGGCGGCATACAGTTCCAGAACGTCGAGGGTCTGGCCGAACCTGCGAGCGGTGACTGACCACGACCGGTCGGCGATACGAGTGGCGAGAGCAGGGAGTCTCGCCGTCGAACGACGCGGGTGGTGGCGTCACCGCGTACCCGCCAGCCGTCTCAGCCGTGAGACGCCGTTGCCTGGTTCTCGCGGCACGGGTTAGCGGGTATATCCGAGATCACATCGCCTCCACTCGTCTCGAGGTGACCGACTGTGAGCCACTCGTCGCACTGCTCCCGTTATCGCATCACTCTCCGTCGGTGTGAGCCGCGAGTCAACAGCCACTTGTCCACGCTACACGACGTAGCTGCATGGTCACCACGTACCTTCCATACGCCATCCTCGCGATGGTATCGTACGCGTTTGTTGCTCCGCTGATGCGTGTTGCAACAACCGGCTCCGACGCGATCCCGAGTGACGTGGCCGTTGTTATCTCGAATGCGTTTCTCATCGCGATGGCGGTTGCCGTGCTGTGGTACACCGACCAGGGGTTCGCCAGCTACCTTACCTCGCCGAGTATGGCGTACGTGCTCGCGGCCGGTTTCTTTCTGGGGGTCGGTATCCTCGCACTGTACCGGTCGCTGTCACTCGGCCCTGTGAGTGTCGTCACGCCCATCTACGCGATGTTTCTCGTGTTCTCCTCGGTGATCGGGTTCGTCGTACTGGGCGAGGAGTTCACCCTGCGGAAGGGGCTCGGTATACTCTTTGCCGTTCTCGCGGTGTATCTCGTCTCGGGCGTGTGAGCAGACATCCTCGATGTATCACGAGGCTGTATGGAACGTTTCGAGCCCGGCGGTGACGGCACGGAGGCTATCGCGCGACCGGTCTCGGTGACCGAGCGTGGCCCGTCGGGGCGAACCGGCACACGGCCCGGGAAAAACAACTTGCACACGCAGTCCGAAGAGAACGTATGTCGGGCCCAGTGGAACAGGCGGGCGTGCTGGAGAGCAAGCGCACGGCGACTGCCTACCGGATTCTGGTCGCGGTCGCCCGTCGCCAGCCGGCGGTCAACCAGCGCGAGATCGCCGATATCGTCGGTGTCACGACACAGGCGGTCAGTGACTACCTCGGTGAACTCCGAGAGGAGGGGTTCGTCGATAAGCAGGGCCGGGGGCGGTACGAGACAACGAAGGAGGGGGTCGACTGGCTCATCTCGGAGACCGACACGCTTCGGGAGTTCGCGGAGTACGTCGCGAGCGAGGTGCTAGAGGAGGTCGGCGTCGAGACGGCACTCGCGACTGGGGCTCTCGAGGAGGGTGAGCGGGTGTCACTCGCGATGCGTGACGGCGTTTTGCAGGCAGACCCCGGCACCGGCGGCGACGCGACGGCGGTGACGGTCACCGGGGCGACCGCCGGCCGTGAGGTCGGCGTGACGAACGTCGAGGGTCTCATCGACTACGAACTGGGGACCGTGACCATCCTGGCGGTGCCACCGGTCCGTGAGGGTGGGAGTCGGGCCGTCGACGCCGGGGCGGTTGCCGACCTCGCGGCCACCCACGACCGCCTGGCCGTCGACGCACCCGAGGGGTTGGCCGCCGCCCGTGTGGCCGGGCTGGAACCGGACCTGCGTTTCGGTGCCGCCAGTGCCGTCACCGATGCCGCTACCCGGGGGCTCGACGTGCTCCTCCTCGCGGCGAGCGGGACCGTCTCGGCACACACCGAGACACTCCGAGAACAGGGGATCGGCTACGAGCTTCTGGACGAGGTCGAGTAGGCCTCCCGCCGGTACTGCCGGGCGAGGATGACCCCACAGCCCGCTAACCCCACCACGAGCAGCCAGAAGGCGACCGCGAACGTCGCCAGTTCGGCCACGAGACCGACGACACCCGGTCCGAGCGCGTTTGCACCCAGAAACAGTGCCCGGGCCGCCCCGATGTCCGCTCCGACACGCCCGGCTGGAGCCGCCTCCATCACCGCGGCGTCGGCGATTGGAAACTGAATCTTGTAGCCCGCCGCCACGAGCACCGTTCCGACGGCGACGACCGGGAGCGACGGTGCGAGGAGGACGACCGCGAGACCGCCGGCCGCGAGCGCGAACCCCGCTCCGCCGACCAGCAGGCGAGAGAATCGGTCGCTGAGTTCGCCCGCACCCGGCTTGGCAACCAGCCCCACGGCGAACAGGAGCGCGAAACTTCCGCCGGCGGCCGCCTCGGAGAACCCGGCCTCGACGAGCAGTGTCGGAAAGAAGTTCGCCAGCCCGCCGACAACAAAGTAAAACAGTGCAAACGCCGCGACGAGTTCACGCTGTTCGCGGGTGGCGGCGATACGACCCGCCGTCTCGCGGGGGGCGAGTTGCACCCGTCGGAGCTCGTACGACTCACGGTTCCAGAGGAGAAAGAGCACTGTCACGAGTCCCAGTCCGGCGAGCACGGGCAGGAACGCGAGTCGCCAGCCGAGTCCGACCGCGAGCGTCGCCACGGCCAGACCGGAGGCGGCGAGTGCCCCGAGATCAGTTCCGGCAGAGTAGACACCGAGCGCCCGGCCACGCTGGGCGTCGAAGAGGTCACTCACCAGCGCCCGCGACGGGCTCGCGAACAGCCCCTTTCCGACCCCGAGCACCACGATCCCGCCGACGAACAGCCACGGGGTCACCGCCGACGCGAGCACCACCACGCTCACGAGCAACACAAGCAGCCCCGGCACGAGCAGTGTCGCACGCGAGAGCGCGTCCGAGTACGTCCCGCTCGGGTACTGGACCGCGGCGTAGACGAGGCCAAACGCGGTCAGGGCGAGCCCGATTCCACCCGGCGAGAACCCCAGGCTGTCAGTGATTCGAGGGAGCAGTGGCGGCAACAGGAACCGTGCGATCTGGAGTGTAGCCCACCCCAGCACCACGACAGACAGCATCTGCGTGGGGTAGGACGGTCGACGCGAGAGCGACCAGCCGCTCACAGCGCCTCCGCAATAACGGGGGCGGCGGTGACCGCACTGACATGATGTTCGACCGTGTCTGTACCGTAGACCGCGGTGACACCGGCCCGCCGGAGCTTCGTGTAGCCACCCCGGGCCAGCACCGGGTGGACACAGGTCACGAACACCCGGGTCGCACCGCGGCCGTCTATAGCGGCGACGGCCTCGCTCATCGTCGACCCCGTGGCGACGATGTCGTCGACGAGCACCACGTCCCGGCCGGCGACATCGGCTGCACACGGTGTCACGTCGACATCGGTGTCGGAGTGGCGGGTCTTCTCGCAGTAGTCGACCGTCCCCGTGCCGTGTGCGTCACGAACCGTCGTTGCGAGTGGTTCGGCGCCGGCGTCTGGGGCCAGAAAGAGTGGCTGCCCGAGCTCGGGCAACGGCACCGCGAGCCGTCCGGCGGCGTCGACGGCTGTCGCGGGCACGTCGAAGTACTCACACACCTGCCGCTCGTGGGGGTTGACGGTGAGTACCCGGTCGGTGCCGGTCGAGATGGCGCGTGCCACCGCCCGGGCCGAGACCGACTGTCCGGGCTCGAATGACCGGTCCTGACGCGCGTAACCCATGTACGGCAGCACCGTCGTCACCCGGGTCGCACCGGCCTCGCGAGCGGCGTCCTGCAACTGGAGCAGTTCCACGTGCAGGCTATCCGACAGCGTCGAAGCGACCACGACCACCTCGGCCCCCGCCTCGACTCCTTCCACCCGGACGGAGCGCTCGCCGTCCGCGAACCGGTCGAGGGAGACACCAGCGAGTTCTCGACCGGTCTCTGCGGCGAGTTCGGCCGCGAGCGCCTGTGTCGCCGACCCCGGGAGTATCACACTCGATGTGTCGTCGCCCCGGGTAAACGACCTTTCGGTTCCCGGCTCCCCGGGCCGTGACCGGTGCTGTCTTGTCCGGCGGCTCCCAACTGCACACAGATGTCGGCCGACGATGGAATACCTGCCGACGACGACCCGACCCCCGGTGCCCGAGAGGGCGGTACCCGGCGGTCGGCCGACTCCGCCCCCTCGACCGAGGACACGACGAGAACCGGGGGCCTGCCGGTCACCGGACCGCTCGACATCTCCGGCGGTGTCACCGGTCGTGTGACCGTACTGGGTGTCGTGGTGGGGCTGTTCGCCCTCGCGGTCGTGACGAGCCGTGTCCTGACGGCACTCACAGCGGCGACGGTCGGTGTCGGCGACCCCGGGACCGTCTCGCGGCTGCTCGTCGGTGTTGCCGGACTCCAGGTGGTCGGTTTCGGGGCCGCCCTGGCGTTCGTGGTCCAGTACCACGAACGCCCGCTGTCGTACCTCCGGGTCGGCTCACTCGACTGGTGGACCGCGTTTCACGGGGCGGCCGTGGGGCTCGCACTGATGATCCTGACGAGTGCCGTGACCGTCGTCTTTCGGCTGTTCGCCCTCGAACCGCCGGCGGGAACGGCGGCCGTGACGCCAGACCCGTTGTTCTACGTGGTGTTGTTTCTCGTCTCGACAGCCGTCGCGGTGCCGATGGAGGAGCTGTTCTTCCGTGGGGTTGTCCAGCGCTCGCTGACGGCAGCCTGGCATCCGGTGGTCGGTGTCGGGGTCGCCAGTCTGCTGTTCGTCGGTATCCACACGGGCATACAGGTCGACACCGGCGGCGAACTGCTCGTTGCCGCGATGTTTTTCGGTTTCGGGGTGGTGCTCGGTGTGGGCTACCACGTGACCCGGAACCTGTTCGTGCCGGTTGTCGGTCACGCTATCTTCAACGGTGCACAGATTCTCACACAGGCGCTCGACGTCACCGTCTGATGGCCGCGTGTTCACCCGAACGAGCCCGTGTTGGGCTGTTCGAGCGGTGGGTACTTTAGCTACGAGACCACAGCCTCAGTATGGCACTCACACACGACACGGCAAACGGTATCGTCTCGCTGCTCATCGGTGTTGCGGTCACCGCCTACACCGCAGACGACGGGGAGTTCGACCGGACGGAACTGCTGCTCTCGGTCGCTCTCGCGTCGTTTCTCTCCGGGTTCTTCACGAGCTACTTTGCGGAGTGATCACCCGGACGTCCGTTGCTCTGACCCCGACCAGCCCCGGCCAGTTTCCGTGACTGGCCGACCGATACAGTAAACAAACCGCCGGTCGTAGCGCCTGTGGGTACAGATGAACGGGGACCTCCGTCGTCGGCTCGCACTCGGCGCCGGCGTCGGGGCGCTGTTTCTGGTCGTCGGCTACGCGATGCTCTCGTTTGCCGCCGTGCTGGTGTTTGCGGTGTTTCTGTACTACGCGGTGCGTCCGATCTTCCGGTCTCTGACCCGACTGCGACTGGGCCGACGGCTCAGGGCGGTGTTGTCGCTCGTGGTGTTTGGTGTCCCGTTTCTCGTGTTAGTTGCCTACGCCGTTGCCATCGTCGCCGCCGAGATTCAGTCGCTACTGGACACCGACACCGCCGACCGCATCGTGAACGAACTGAACATCGCCAGTCTGGACCTCGACCAGGCCCAGTCACTGGCAACCGGTGAGGGTATCGACACGTCATTCGACACCGTGGCCGACGGTCTGCTCAGTGCGGCCGGCACCGTCGGGAGCCTGTTCGTCCAGTTGCTCCTCGTCGTGCTCGTCACGTACTACCTGCTCGTGGACGGGCCGCAGGTCACGGCGTGGCTGCTCGACACCTACGACGACTCCGGGGTCGGCCGACGGTATCTCGCCGCGGTCGACGACGAACTCGGCATCGCACTGTTCGGCAATATCGTCAACGTGTTTGCCACCGCCATCATCGCCATCGGGGTGTTTCTGCTGTACAACCTCCTCGCCCCGTCGGTGGTCGCGGTGCCGTACCCGGGGTTGCTCGGCGCACTCGCCGGTATCGGGAGTCTCGTTCCCGTTATCGGTATCAAACTGGTGTACGTCCCGCTCACGGCCGGGCTGGCGGGGGCCGCCTGGGTCGCCGACGAACCGGAGCTGCTCCCCGCGGTGGGCATCCTGTTCGTCGTGAGTGCGGTCGTGATCGACTTTGTCCCCGACTTCCTCATTCGGGCGCTCATCAGCAGCGAGGACACCCACACCGGTCTGCTCATCATCGCGTACATCGTCGGGCCCTCTGTGTTCGGGTTCTACGGGCTCTTTCTGGCCCCGATACTGCTGGTCTGTCTGACAAACGCCGTGACGGTCCTGTTGCCGTACGTCGTCTCCGGCGAGACTGCAGGAAAGGCACAGAGCAGACTCGACCAGTACACCACGAACCCCGAACAGGACGACTGAAGACTACTGCTCGTCGGCCCGCCGGGCCAGCAGGTAGAGACCGCCAAGGGCGGCCACCGCGGCACCGGCACCGACCCCGACCCCGAGACCGAACCCGTCGTCACCACTGTCGGTGCTCTCCACGCTCTCGTCCGACCCGTCACCGTCCCTGTTCGACCCGTCAGCGTCTCCGTTCGACCCGTCATCGTCCCTGTTCGACCCGTCACCGTCTCTGTTGGGGTCCGCGTCGATATCCTGCCCGGCGTAGCGCCAGTCACCGGGGTGACCGAGCGTGCCGAGTCGTGCACGTGAGCCCTCGCTCGACCCATCGACAGTGGCCGAGAGCGCGAGGACACCACTGTTGTTTCCGACGAACAGCGTCCCGTTCGCGACCGTGGGCGAGGACCTGACCGCCCCGCCCGTTTCGAGGACCCACCGCAGGTTGCCGTCTCCAGCCCCGAGTGCGTACAGGTTCCCGTCCGAACTCCCGACGTAGACAGTGTCTCCGACCACCGTCGGCGAGGACCTGACCGCGGCACCGGTCTCGAACCGCCACCGCTGTTCGCCCGTCTCCGTGTCTACCGCGTAGACGCTGTCGTCGTCGCTTCCGACGAACAGCGTCCCGTTCGCGACCGTCGGCGACGACACCACCCTGTTGGTCGTCCCGAACACCCACTCCCGCTCGCCGGAGGCGACGTCGAGCGCGTAGACGTTGTCGTCGTAACTCCCGACAAAGACCGTCCCGTTGCTCACCGTCGGTGCCCCCCTGACCGTTCCCGGGAGTTCGACCGTCCAGAGCCGACCGCCGGAGACCGTCGCCAGGGCGTAGACGACCCCCCGGCGGTTGCTGAGGTACACGGTTCCGCCGGCGACCACCGGCGAGGACTCCACCACCCCGTCCGTGTTGAACTCCCAGACCTGCTCGCCGGTGGCCGCATCGAGCGCGTACGCTCTCCCGTCGCGGGCACCGACGAACACCGTTCCGTCGGCGACGGTCGGTGAGGCCCTGACCGCGGCACCGGTCTCGAACTCCCAGACCTGTTCGCCGGTGGTCGCGTCGACCGCGTACACCCTGTCGAACTCACTCCCAACGAACACCCGCCCGTCCACGACCGTCGGTGTGGACTCCGTGTCGTTGCCGACGTCGAACGTCCAGTTCTGTTCACCCGAGGCGGCGTCGAGCGCGTAGAGACGGCCGCCGTCGCTGCTGACGTAGACTCCGCCGTCGACGACTGTCGGCGCAGTCTCGACCGGTTCCCGTGTCTCGAACCGCCAGCGTTCCGGCGGATGCACGGACACTGTCCTCGTGGTGGTGGCCTCACCGGCGGGACCGGTGACGGTCAGCCCCACCGTCTGCTCGCCCGGTGTGTCGAAACGCCGGTCGACCGTTCGACCGGTGGCGTCGACTGTCCCGTCCCCGGTGAGGTCCCAGGCGTAGCTGTCGACCCTGCCGCCGGTCCGGGGGGTGAGTGTGACCGACGTGCCCGTGACGGGGTTGGTCTGGTCGATGCCGATCAGCGCTGTCGGCCGTCTGTCGCCGGTGGCGTCGTGGTGACCGAGTGTGCGGAGCACGACACGCGACCCGCGACTCGACCCCTCTACACCGGCGTCGAACGCGTACACGCTCCCGTCAGAACTCCCGACGAACACTGTCCCGTCGACGACCGTCGGCGACGAGATGACCGAGCCACCGGTCTCGGCCCGCCACCGCCGCTCACCGGTGACAGTGTCGAACGCGTACAGGTTGCCGTCTGAACTGCCGACGTAGACGGTGTCCCCGGCGACCGTCGGCGACGAGGTGACCTGGTCGTCGGTCTCGGCCCGCCACCGCCGCTCGCCGGTCTCGGCTCCGACCGCGTAGAGGCGGCCGTCGTCGCTCCCGACGAACAGGCGTCCGTCGGCCACCGTGGGCGAGGACCTGATCGTCCCGTCGACCCCGGCGGTCCAGACTGGCTCGCCGGTGTCGGCGGCCACCGCGTACAGGTCGCCGTTCGTGCCACCCACGAACACGGTTCCCCCGGCCACTGTCGGCGAGGTCCGAACACCGCCGTCGGTCTCGACGAGCCAGTCTGACTCCCCGGCAGTGATATCGTACGCGTACAGCGTCTCGTCAGTGGCGCCGGAGACCGGCGTGCCAAAGTACGCTGTGCCGTTCGTGGTGGTCACCCCCGAGAGAACAAACTGCCCCCCCGTCGGTAGTACCTGGCGCTGGTCGCCGGTCGCCGCCGACAGCACCGTCACGACCGCCGTGTTGCTCGCGACGACTATCTGCCCGTCGACGGTAGCCGGCGAGGTGAACCCCGCCGGAGCGGTGAACCGCCACTCCCGCTCGCCGGTAGCTGCCGAGAGCGCGACCACGCCACCGCTCCCCAACCCGACGTAGACTGTCTCGTCTGCGACCAGCGGCGCGGTCGGAACCGGTCCCGTCCGGACCGACCAGACCTGCTCGCCCGTTGCCGCGTCGAGTGCGATCGTCCTGCCGTTCGAACCCCCTACGAACAGGGTCCCGGCGACGACTGTCGGCGACGATACCACCTCGCCACCCGTTGCGACCGACCACCGGGGGTCACCACCCGCGCCACGGCCGACACCGGCCGCCGAGACGACCCCGAACCCGGCCGCCGCCCGGAGTATCCCCCGGCGGGAGAGCCGGGGTCTCCCGTGCCCGGTGTTCTGACTCTCCTCGTTCACGTACTGTTGTTGGAGTGGAGATGAAAGTCCGTTTGGATTGTACCGGCGACGTTCCGGTTGCTCCGGTGATAACGCCCGACTCAGCGCAACGAGAACTGCCGTTCGCGCTCGCGCGTGACGGCCCCCGGTGGAATCGTCTCGCCGTCGACCTCGACGGGCTGCCCGCCGGACAGGCGACCGAACGCCGGGCCCTCGGGAACTCCGAGTGTCCGTGCGAGGTCGGGGTCGAACACCTCCTCGCGGGCCAGGAGCGCCCCGTTACGGCGTTCGAGGCTGTCGTACCGTGTCCCGAGCACGTCGACGAGCCTCTCTACTATCCGCTCGCGGTCGCTCGCCTCCGAGAGCACGACCGTCTCTGTCGGCCGGGTGCCGCCCTCGGCGGTCTCGAACGCGAGTGCGGTGTCGGCAACCGCCGCGCGTGTCTGTTCGCGGTCGATGCCGAACGCCTCGTCGAGCAGGTCCCGGGGCAGTGTCTCGACGGTCCACCCCCCGCGAACCCGCTCGTCCGTTCCGGGCGCGGCCACGCCGAACCGGAGCCCCTCGGCGACGGTCGTCACCGCCCGCTCGACCGCCCGGGCGAACCCGAGGTCGACCCCGCTGGTCTCACGCACCCACGTCTCACCCACCGGTCGATAGCCGAGGTCGGCGACGGTCGCCTCGAGCCCCGGTCGGTCGCCGTCGACCAGCGCGTACGCCGCTTTGCTCTCTTGGAACACCCGGTCGAGCACTGCCCGGCGTGTGCTCTCCCGGTCGTCTGTGGCGGCCTCGTCGAGTGCCGTCAGCCCCCAGTCGGCGAGGAGGTGTCCGACCGCCCAGTCGGTCTCCCGGACGACACGCTCGAAACGGGGTGCGTAGTGCCCGCCGCCCAGACCGACGAGCTGTCGACGGCTCCGGTCCTCGCCCGGTCGGTCCGGTGGGACGTCACGCAGGTCGAGAATCGCCCGGGCAACGGCACGCGCCGCCGCCGGGTCGTCCCACTCGGGCTGGCTGCTACCGACCTCCACGAACATCGACGGTGCGCCCACCGCCGTCGGGCCGTGGTGGGTACACTCCATCCCGACGTCGTACCCTTCGGGGGCGTGGTCGGCGAGTGCAGCGAGTACCCGGGCGTGTGCGTTTGGACAGGCACGGGCAAACGCACACGGCTCACCGCCGTAGTCGGCCGCGCCGGCGTTGCCGGTGTGGTGTGCTGTCAGGAGCTGTCCCGTCTCGCCGGAGTGCCGGGAGGCGAACACGAGCAGTGTCGGCGCTTCGAACACCTCGGCCGGTCGCTCCAGGTCCAGATGCAGCGCCTCGAACTCGCGCAGACTGACCCCGTCGGCCCGGTAGACAGTCCCGCCACCGGCGGCATCCGAACGGGTGTCGTCCTCGTGGCGCTCCCAGTCGGCCACCTCGAGCAGTTGCTCGCCGATGTGTACCGACGCGCTGTCCGCCCGCGAGACGACGATACCGAGCATCGTCCACGCTCGGGGCGGTGGTCGTATGAGGGTTTTGTCCTCCGACGACGGCTCTCGACCGCCGCCAAACCGGTATCATTTATACCACACCCGGTCTGAGTTCACGTACTGAGCACTCATGGAGCTCTCGTTGACGTATCTCCAGTTTCACCTGGTGTTCACACTCCCGGTGTTCGTGACGCTGTGGTACCTGGCGCCGGCGTACGACCGGGTCAGACGCCGGCGGGCAGCTACGGGGCTGGTGATACTCGTCACCGTCGCCTTTGCGTACACGACACCCTGGGGAAGCCACATGATACGCGAGGGGGTCTGGTGGTACGGTGACGGGGCCGTACTGGTCCGGGCCCTCGAGATCCCACTCGGGGAGTACATGTTCTTCGCCATCCAAACGCTGCTGGTGGGGATGTACCTCCACTGGCGCGGGTTCGACCCGACGTTCGAGGCGGGCGACTTCGCGCCCGAACCGCGGCTGGCCGGTATCGTCGCAGGGGTCGTGCTGAGTGTCGGCGGTCTCGGGCTGGTCGCTCTGACAGACAGCGCGCTCTATCTGGGTGGGCTGCTCGCCTGGCTCGGGCCCGTCGTCGCGCTCCAGTGGGGGGTCGGTGGCGGTTACCTCGCCCGACAGCCCCGGGCGTGGCTGGAGGCCGCGGTCGTTCCCGCAGTCTACCTCTGGGTGGCCGACCGAATCGCCATCGAGATGGGCACCTGGACCATCTCCTCGACGTTCACGACCGGGTTCGCGCCGCTCGGCCTGCCGGTCGAGGAGATGCTGTTCTTTCTCGCTGCCGGGCTCATGTCCGCTACCGGGCTCGTTCTCTGGGAGTGGGTGCTCGACTGGAACGACCGGACCGGCGGGCTGAACGCGCTCGTTCGAGAGACGATTCCACCGGTCGCCGGCCGCGGCACGGGAGAGTAGCCGTCCCCCCGGTGGCTACCACGACCCGTAGCCTTTTAACACTCGACACCCGGAGCGGTGGACATGACAGGCGGCATCGTCGGGGAGTTTTTCGACCTCAAGCGCGAGACCGACGCAGACCTGCTCGCGATGCAGTGTGGCGACTTCTACGAGTTCTTTGCCGAGGACGCCGAGACGGTGGCGGCGGAGCTCGATCTGACGGTCTCACAGAAGTCCGCCCACGGCTCGTCGTACCCGATGGCCGGCGTGCCGGTGGACGACCTCACCCCGTACGTGACGGCCCTGGTCGAACGGGGCTACCGGGTGGCCGTTGCCGACCAGTACGAGACCGACGACGGACACGCCCGCGAGATAGTCCGGCTGGTCACACCCGGAACGCTCCTCGAGACGAGTGACGCCGACGCACAGTACCTCGCGGCGCTCGCCGAGGGCGAGACGGGCTACGGGCTGGCGTTCGCGGACGTGACCACCGGCCAGTTCTTCGTCGCCGAGGCCGGTGACACAGACGAGGTACTGACCGCGCTCTACCGGTTCGACCCGGTCGAACTGCTCCCTGGACCGGACACCCGCACCGACGACGGCCTGCTCGACCGGGTCCGGGCCGACGCGGAGACGACACTGACACTCCACACCGCAGAGGCGTTCGCGCCGGGTCGGGCCCGTCACACCCTCCACGAGCAGTTCGGCGCGGAGCCGGTCGACCGTCTCGGCGTCGGCGACCCGGCGGTCTGTGCCGCGGGGGCGGTGCTCTCGTACGTCGGAGAGACCGGGGCAGGTGTGCTCGCGTCGATGACCCGTCTGCGGCGACACGGCTCCGAGGACCACGTCGAACTCGACGGAACGACACAGCGCAATCTCGAACTCACCGAGGCGATGAGCGGCGGGGTCGAGGGGAGTCTGCTCGCGACACTCGACCACACGGTCACCAGTGCCGGCCGGCGACTGCTGACCCAGTGGCTCCAGCGCCCCCGACGGGACCGAGCAGAGCTGACCCGCCGGGGGTCGGCTGTCGAGGCGCTGACCGACGCGGCGATGGCCCGGGACCGCCTGCGGGAGTCTCTCGATGGAGTCTACGACCTGGAGCGCCTCGCCTCGCGGGCCACCTCCGGCAGTGCCGACGCCCGTGACCTCCGCGCGGCCGGTGACACGCTCGCTCTGCTCACAGACCTGGCCGCCGTCGTCACCGAGACACCGCGGCTGGCCGACTCCCCGCTCGCGGCCACGCTCGACCGGCCCGACCGTGGGGCCGCCGCCGACCTCGCCGCGACGCTCGACGCGGCCCTCGTCGACGACCCCCCCGGGACGGTCACCCAGGGTGGCCTCATCAGCACCGGTCACGACGACCGACTCGACGACATCGTCGAGGAACACGAGACCGTCAGGTCGTGGCTGTCGGAGCTCCCGGCCCGCGAGAAGCGCCGTCACGGCATCACCCACCTCACCGTCGACCGGAACAAGACCGACGGCTACTACATACAGGTCGGCAACAGTGAGACCGACAGCGTGCCCGACAGCTACGAGCACGTCAAGTCGCTAAAAAACAGTGAGCGCTACACGACCCCCGAACTCGAGGAGCGCGAGCGGGAGCTCCTCCGCTTAGAGGAGCGCCGTCACGACCTGGAGCGGGCGCTGTTCGAGAAACTGCGGGAGCAGGTAGCCGACCGGGCGGACCTGCTGCAGTCGGTCGGTCGGGCACTCGCCGAGGTTGACACGCTGGCCGGACTCGCCGTCCACGCCGTCCGCAACGACTGGACACGCCCGACACTGCACGACGGGGACGAGCTCGCGGTCGAGGCCGGCAGACACCCCGTCGTCGAGCAGACTACCGAGTTCGTCCCGAACGACCTCCGGTTGACCGACGACCGGCGGTTCCTCATCGTCACCGGGCCGAACATGAGCGGCAAGTCCACGTACATGCGCCAGGCGGCTCTCGTCACACTCCTCGCACAGATCGGGAGTTTCGTTCCCGCCCGGACAGCCCGGGTCGGTCTCGTCGACGCCATCTACACCCGGGTCGGGGCACTCGACGAACTCGCACAAGGGCGCTCGACGTTCATGGTCGAGATGCAGGAGCTCTCCCGCATCCTCCACTCCGCCACCGACGAGTCGCTCGTCATCCTGGACGAGGTGGGCCGGGGTACGGCCACCTACGACGGCATCTCGATCGCCTGGGCCGCGACCGAGTACCTCCACAACACTGTCGGGGCGAAGACGCTGTTTGCCACCCACTACCACGAGCTGACCAGTCTCGCCGACCACCTCGACCGGGTGGCGAACGTCCACGTCGCGGCCGAGGAGCGTGACGGTGACGTGACCTTCCTGCGAACGGTGCGTGAGGGGCCGACCGACCGGAGCTACGGTGTCCATGTCGCCGACCTCGCCGGTGTGCCGGACCCGGTCGTGACGCGCTCCCGCGAGGTGCTCGACCGTCTGCGCGAGGAGAAGGCAATCGAGGCCCGCGGCGGCGGTGAGCGGGCCCAGGCGGTGTTCGACCTCGGTAGCGGCCAGTTCCAGGCCGGGGCCGACACGGGCGACACCGGGACCGACGAGATTCGAGAGCGCTACGGCGAGGCGGCCGAGGCAGTGCTCGCGGCTGTCGTCGCACTCGACGTGAACGAGACCCCACCGGTCGAACTGATGAGTCGGGTCCAGGACTGGCAGGAGCAACTCGAGTGACCACGCCGGTCGATGCAGAGACCGTGTGTCGGCTCGTCTACCGGTGACCGCCCGACACGCTCACTCCGCCGAGATCTCCTCGACGAGCTGTTTCCCGATCGACCGCGTCGACCCGTTTACGAGCTCTAGTGAGTACATACTCCCGAGATCGTCGTACCCCCGGACGGTCAACTCTGTCTCGTCGCCGTCTGTCAGGTGATTTGGCTCCGCGAAGGTCACTGTGAACCGTTCCTCGGACATAACCCCTGTTGGGAGTCGAGTCGTTTGACCGTTGTGCACTGACCCGCCCGACGATGGTCCAGAGCCAGCCCGAACCGTCGACGGATAGAGAAACTGATTTACCCGCTGTGACACACAGCTATCCCGTGACCGACGACACGCGACGGCAGGACCGTCTCGACCACACGGTGACACCGGGTCCGGCGAACTCGCTGTGGCACTGGCCCGCAGCGAAACACCCGGTGCGGGTGATACTCAACTACGCGGTTATCGCCGTCTGCCGTCTGCTGCCGAGTCTGCGGCTGAAAAGCTGGCTGTTCCGGCGACTGGGTATGACTGTCGGCCGGCGGGTCGGCTGGGGGCTCGAATCGACGCCGGACGTGTTCTGGCCCGAGCACATCACCGTTCGTGACGACGCCATCATCGGCTACGACGCGACGATACTCTGTCACGAGTTTCTGCAAGACGAGTATCGGGTCGGCACGACGGTCATCGGCAAGCGAGCGATGGTCGGTGCCGGGGCGGTTCTCCTCCCCGGCGTCGAGGTCGGTGCCGAGGCACGGGTGGCGGCGAACTCGCTGGTCGTCGAGGACGTTCCTCCGGAGACGACGGTGGCCGGTGTTCCCGCCGAGCCTGTCGAAAACGGGGTTCGGGCCGGAGACTGACGATCTCGTACCGCTATTTGTTTGATTCTGCTCCGACTCGTACCGGTATGGCCTCCACAGGCTCGGACTCGAACGCCCCGCTACGATGGACCACACCGGTCCCCCGAGCAATCGAGACAATCGGACTGCGGTTTGTCTGGGCCGTCGTCGCGGTCAACCTCGCCGGAACAGCCTTTGGATTCTGGTTCTACCGCCACCAGTTCGCCGAAACCCCTACCGTGATGCTCCCGTTCGTCCCCGACAGCCCGGGGGCGACGCTGTTGATTGCGCTCGCACTCGCCCTCTGGGCACTCGGTCGTCCCAGCGAGTACGTGGCCGTTCTCGCCTTTTTTGGCAACCTCATTCTCGGTCTCTGGACCCCGTTCGTGTTGGTGGTGTTCTCCGACGCATCCGTCGCACAGAGCGGGCTGGCGATGCACACGTTCATGATCGTGAGCCACCTCGGGATGGTGCTCCAGGCGCTCGTGTTACACCGGATCGCGGCGTTTCGGCTCCGTGCTATCGCTGTTGCAACCGCGTGGTACACGCTCAACCTGACCGTGGATTACTTCTATCCCGTCGTCGGTGCCGGTGAATCCGGGCTCCTCCCGGCGACGCCACACCACACCCTGCTTCCGGTGACACGTGAGAGCGTGGTCGCGGGCACCACCACCGCCTTCCAGATCGCCGCACTCGGGGCCGTTCTGACGACTGTCCTCGCGGTCTTTCTCGCCACGAGCATCAGAATCGGGAAACTCCGGGAGCGCCCCGGCCGCTGAGTCGGACTCCGACGAACTCATCGGGCGGTCAGGATGCGGAGAACGTCCTCGTCGGCGAGCTCGTGGTCGAGGCCGACCTGCTGTTCGTCGTGTTTGGCGCTCGGTCCGGAGACACGGGCGAACCGGAAGCGCTCGTCGAACGCGCCGCCGAGTTTCTCGCAGGCGTCGCCGACGGTGTCGCCCTCGAACAGAACGAGCGGTTCGTCGTAGTCGACCCCTCGACCCGGCTTGTCCATGTAGATCCGGATGAGTCCCAGTTCCTCCCAGACTGTCTCGCGCAGCGCGTCGAGTCCGCGCTGCTGGGTGGCGCTGATGAACACGGCATCCTCGGGGTCGATACCGTGGCCACGCAGCTGCTCGTTGACCGTCTCCGCGTACTCCGGTTCGATGAGGTCTGCCTTGTTGACCACGACGATAGAGGGCAGATACACCCGGTTGTCGCGGATTCCGTCGATAAACCGGTCGAGGTCGACCTGCTCGCCGATGGCAACATCGGCGTTCGTGTAGCCGTGCTCGCGGAGAATCCCCTTTATCGTTCCCTCGTCCATCCGGAGGTCGACACTCGCGTTGACCGCGATACCGTCCTTTCCCTTCTTCCGAACCGACACCCGCGGGGGCTCCTGGTCGGGGCGGATACCGTTTTTGTACAGCTCCTCGCTGAGGCGCTCGTACTGGTCTATCTCGAACACCGAGAGCACGAACACCACGAGGTCGGCCGTTCGGACGACCGAGAGCACCTCCTGTCCGTCGCCCCGGCCGCCGGCTGCCCCCTCGATGAGCCCCGGCACGTCGAGGAGCTGAATGTTCGCCCCCCGGTACTGGAGCATCCCGGGGTTGACATCGATAGTAGTGAACTCGTAGGAACCGGTCTCGCTGTCGGCGTTCGTCAGCGCGTTCAACAGGGTCGACTTTCCGACACTCGGGAACCCGACGAGCGCAACCGTCGCGTCACCGGTCTTCTCGACCGCGTACCCCGGCCCACCGCCCGATGAGGACTGCCGTCTGGCGAGTGTCTCCTTTTTTTCGGCGAGCTTGGACTTCAGCCGACCGATATGTTGTTCTGTCGACTTGTTGTAGGGGGTGTTCCGGATCTCTTGTTCGATCTCTTCGATATCCTTTTCGAGCCCCATCACAACACCATCGGCCACCGACGCGCAAAAGCGCTTTCGTCGCCGTCTCGACCCCGACGGCTCAGCGCTTGCCCAGTGCCGTCTCGACCCCGACGGCTCAGCGCTTGCCTAATGCCTCCTCGAACACCCGCTGTGCGCGCTCGTACCCATCGTTGCGGTCGACAATCGGGTCGGGGTACTCGGGGGCTAACTGCTCGCGCTCGCCGTAACTGAGTGTCGGCCAGTCGATTATCTTCTTCGTGGGGACGTCAGCGAGTTCGGGGACGTACTCCCGGATGAACGCCGCGCCGTCGTCGTACTTGCTGGCCTGACTCACGGGGTCGAAGATGCGCACGTCCACCGAGTCGGTGCCGGTGGAGGCGATCCACTGCCAGTTGCCGTAGTTGGAGGCGTAGTCGTGGTCGAGTAGCTGCTTCGTGAAGTGGCGGGCCCCGATCCGCCAGTCGACCAGCAGGTGCTTCGTCAGGAAGCTCGCGACCACCTGCCGGGGGCGGTTGTGGATGTACCCCTCCTGTGCGAGCTGGCGCATCCCGGCGTCGACCAGCGGGTAGCCCGTCTCCCCGCGTTTCCAGGCCTCGATGTCGGCCTCGTCGTCGCGCCAGGCGATCTCGTTTGGAAACGACTTGTAGTTCGAAACCGCGAGGTCGGGGTTGTAGTACAGCAGGTGGTAGTTTTGCTCGCGCCAGGAGAGCTCGTAGCGGTACTTGTCGGCGTTTCGTCGCTCGCGGCCGTGGACCCGCTGGTAGACATCGGTCGCGGCGGCCCACACCTCGCGGATACCGATCGCGCCGGTCGAGATGTACGGTGACATACGCGAGACCGACCGGGCCGGTTTCTCGACCGCCTGTGGGAGGTCGTCCCGAGAGTCGTTGTAGCTGGTGAGCCCCTCGTCGACGAACCGGTCGAGACGCTCGCGAGCCCCCTCGTAGCCAGGGGTCGGCAGGTCGATATCTGCCTCGGGTTCGGGAACGGTCTTGCCGTCGCTCGGCTGTGCCAGCGCGTCCGGTGACGGCTCGTCGTACGGCTGTCGCTTCGGTACCGGCTCCCAGTCGTTGTGGAACTGGCTGTGGTTCGGGTACGACGCGTCGAGTCGTCCGGGGTCGACCAGCAACAGGTCGGTCCGACTGTCGGTCGACACACCGGCCTCGCTGAGCGCGTCGTCGACCCGCCGCTCGCGGTTCCGCCGCGCGGCGCGGTAGTGGTCGTTGTAGTAGACCGTGTCGGCGTCGTACTGCTCGGCGAGGGTAGCGAGCACGTCGCTGGGCTCGCCTGCCCGGACCACGAGGTCGCTACCGAGTTCGCGGTACCGCTGCTGTGCCCGCTTGACCCCCCGGAGATACAGTGCGCGCTGTCGCCCACCCATCGTCTTGAGCAACTCGGGTTCGTAGACAAACACTGGGACAGTGGTGCCGTCACGTGTGGCGGCGGCGAGACCGGCGTTGTCACGCGTTCGCGGGTCACGGCGATGCCAAAACAGGTTCATGCAAACAGTGAGTGCTCCACCGGGGAGTATGCTATGCCTAACAGCGTCGGTCAGGCGAACGTCCGGGAGACCTCCGCCTCACTTTCCTCCGCTTGGATCTTCTCGTAGGCGTTCTCGAAGTCGACCATCTGAACCTCGGTTCGGTCGTCACGGATGGTGAACATCCCGGCCTCGGTACAGATCGCCTTTATATCTGCACCCGAGGCGTCACCGGCCATCTCGGCCAGCGCCTCGAACTCGAGGTCGTCGCTGACGTTCATCTCGCGGGTGTGGATCTGGAATATCTGCTCACGACCCGCCTCGTCGGGCTTTGGCACCTCGATGAGGCGGTCGAAGCGGCCGGGGCGGAGGATGGCGCGGTCGAGCATGTCGAAGCGGTTGGTGGCGGCGATGATGCGGACCTCGCCGCGGTCCTCGAACCCGTCCATCTCGGAGAGCAGCTGCATCATGGTG
>JAQCNM010000045.1 GCA_028275025.1 Halovenus sp. | reverse complement strand
GCGTGGGTCCGACAGTGCGAGGGATGCGATTTGAACGCATGGACCCCTACGGGAGCGGATCTTGAGTCCGCCGCCGTTTCCTGGCTTGGCTACCCTCGCACGCTGTGTCGCAGTCGCCGGGCGCTCTCCGCCCATCAGTGTGTTCGTGCGGGTAATATAAAACACTACGACTTCGGGTGCGTGTTGCTCCGGCACAGGATTTATCTGATGTTGCACGGTCGATCAGACCGATCATGTGTGATGAAGAAACACACGAAGTCGAAACAGTCGACATTCCCCGACTGACCCTCGCAAGCGCGGTAGACCTGCTGGAGGACTATCGGGACGAGATGGAACAGGCGGACGCCACTGGGCCGTATCTGAACAATCTTTCAGGTACGGCGGAACAACTGAAGCAGCGACTGCGTGAGGAGTGACGTGACTCTCACGAGGATCATCTTTATTTACTCGGTGCTGAATTGATCCGCATGGACCACGAGACAGGCAGCAGACGCCTCGAAGAGATGGGGGTAGCGGACCACGGACACGGTTCAATTGTTCTGTACGAGCACGAGCCATACCCGAACCCTCGAATTTCGGCCAGACTCAGTCACACTTAGCCACCTATACGCCGATTCACTCACCTCGAATCGCTCCCCGACCTACGATGCACTCCGTGATGCATACGAGAACGGTACGTTCATACCGCTAGCATCGTTCCTGTTCACCCTCAAACTGGTCCTCCTCGTGACGATGGGACCGGGGATGAGCGGCCGGAGGTTGCGGTATCCGAATCAACTGTTGCGGAGGCAATCTCTCTTTTCTGTGAGTACAGACGGACGCTCAATGAGGGTGTCGCAGAGAGCGGGCACGCACGACGGCTGACCGCCACGATTGCTACACTGGACAGTACGCTCGAAACCGAACCGTAGCTACCCCTGATAATAGTAGTGGCGCGCGCTGGTCCGCGTGCCGAAGGCCGCGGGCCGACATCGCGCGAGGGATGAGGAGCACAGCGACCCGAGGGAGCGAGCACCGCAACCGGTTGGAGAGGTGTGTGGCCCGTTTGGGTGGAATGAAAGGGGCCACCCGCTTGACGAACCCGGACGACGCAAGCACCGCAGTGACCGGAGGGAGCAAGGAGCGCAGCGAGTCCCGGGAGTCAAGCGGGTGGGGGCTTTCTGGCCCCCAGTCTACTCCGTCATTACAGCCAACAACGGACGACAGACGGAGCAATATCGGATGGTTGGAGCCACGTCTGAGGGATTCGAATGTTGATATTACCGACGGGTAGCGGCGAAATAGTCGCTTTGCGATAGATCTATTTAATGTACATTCGGAGGTATGGATATGTCGAATTACGAGACTGAGACGGAATCTCCCTCGTACTTTTTTGTAGCGGTCTCGAACAAGCAGAACCTCACCGACTGCCGAAACTACTGCTTGGCAGGGTTTCCAGAAACTGGGAATGGGGCATGGACCTTTGCCGATATTGAACTTGGAGACTACATTTCATTTCTCTACGGGGCGAAAGCACACGACTTGTATCGAATTAACAACAAACGTGCGATTGTGAACGCCTCGGAAGTTGGGCCGTGGCCTCCGCTTGAATTCAACAATGGAGAAGCATACTTTCCCTTCCGACTGGATCTGCATCGGGAGCGTGAATTCAAAGAGAGTCTCGTCCGGAGTGAATTCCAGTACGTCGCAGAAAATCTCCTGCTTCGTGGTGGCTATTCCCGAACACACTTCCAGGCAGACCGCACGACACTCCAGCGAGTGTCACAGATGGGAGAACGGCGCGAGACAGACGGGTTGAACCGAGACTGGGAACCAGAAGAGAAGACGGCACAGTGAGTTCGCAGACGGGGTGGATTTGAGCCGCCGGAAGAGAGTCGCTTCCTCGAATATACGCTCCATGCGCTGTTGCGGAAACACCTCGCCGACGACCGGCACCAGACGGAATTTTTCGAGATGACCGGGTTCACGACCCTGCTCGACCAAGACATCGAAGTGCTCGGAGAGAGAGCTCTTCCGGAGGGACACGTGGACCTACTCATCCGGGAATCTGAGCCTGTTGGGCAGGCGACGAACATACCGATCGAGGTGAAATTGAACCGGTGTTCGGACGAGGACCTCACACAACTTCGCGGGTACATACAACAACTCCAACCTGAATGTCCGGGCGGCATTCTCTTGGCTGAGACAATCCCCCGGAGTTTTGATGTTCCTGATGATGTCTCGCTGGTCAGAGCAAGTCTCGACGGTATCGATATGGGAGAGCCACAGCCAATCAGTGAGATGCTTTCTGCACTCCGACTGGAATCAGTCGAGCGGTAACTGTTCTCGTGATGCTGAAGGTCCGACACGAATACCTCTCAGATACAGAGTCTGCTACAGAGCTTCGAGGTCTTTGTACGTTGACCGCACAGTCACGGGCGCAACGTCGGCAACGTCGGCGGCCGCCTGCTGTGTGAGCTCGACTTCCGCCTCCCGGGCGGCGGTGTACAGACAGGCGGCAGCAACACCCCCAGGATTGCGACCGGTGCCGATGCCCGTCTCGTGGGCCCGGTGTGCGAACTCGCGTGCCCGGCGCTCGACGCTGTCGGGGACACCGAGCTTGGACGCGAACCGGGCCAGATACTCCCGCGGGTCGACCGGCCCCGTCGGGAGCCCGAGCTCGCGGTTCATCGCGGTGTAGGCCACGTCGAGTTCGTCCCGAGAGGCCTTTGCCGCCTCGGTTATCTCCGGCAGCGTCCGCGAGACACTGTCGGTCCGACAGGTGGCGTACACCGCCGCGGCGGCGAACCCCTCGATGGACCGACCCTGCAGGAGGTCCCCATCCTGTGCCGACTCGAACAGCACACACGCCCGGTCGCGAATGGGGGTCGGCAGGTCGAGCGTGCTGACGAGCTGGCGTATCTCGGTGAACGCGTAGATGCGGTTGCGCTCTGCCTTTGTGCGGACCTGACTGCGCTTGTGCTGGCGGCGCATCCGGGCGAGCTGTCGTCGTTTGCGTCCCTTTACACGGGTCGACCTGCCGATCTCCGTCGAGAGCCCGCGGTCGTGGCGCGACCGCGTCAGCGGTGCCCCCGTCCGCTCCGGGTTGGTGTCGTCGTCCTCGAAGGAACGCCACTCCGGTCCCGGGTCGATCGCGTGCTCGTCGACGACCAGCCCACACTGTGTGCAGACCGTCTCGCAGTCGTCAGACCGTAGTCGACCGTCACACTCCGGGCAGACCTGAACTGTGGTGGTTGCTGCCATCACCTGGTTGTTCGCACCGAACGAGCATTTAAACGGGAGACAGAAGCGGCAACGGATGCCGACTCTCTCCGGAACAACCGACCGGTAACCGGTCGGTAACGGTCCGGTCCCGACACTCGGTCTCGTTTTGCCGACTGTTGTCGGTCTGTTCGACCGAAGGTCGGTGTGTGGCCAACCTTTTTGTAGGATAGGCGACCAAACCCGGGTGATGGCGCTGTCCGACCTCGCCGCCGGGCTCGAACTCACCGAGAGTCAAGAAGAGCACGGCGTGGCGACCGTCGACACGACCGACGCCGGTCTCGAGGAGCGACTCGCACCTGTCGCCGAAGAGCTTCCGTGTGGGTCTGTGACGGCGGCGACGGTGCTGGAACGGTACGTCGAGGGGCTGTCGGTCGGGGCGGCAGCCCAGGCCGCGAACGTCGCGCCGGTTACGGCCGCAAAGACGCTGCACCTGCTCGGAGAGTCGGTGTCACCGCTGGGACCCACCGGCAGGGAGGTGATCCGTGACTGGATCGCCGGCGATCTCTCGCGGGCCGAGGCGCTCGAACTCACCCGCGCCGGCGAAACCGAGTTTGCCCTCGCGACGTACGTCGAGACCCACGACCCGCTCGAGGAGGCCTGTGCCGCGGTCGAGGGTGTGCTCGCGGCCGACCGGCTGCCGGCGGCGTCGCCGCTCGCGGACGCCACGGGCGACGTGACTGACTCCCCGTGACCGCTCTATCCGGAACGCTCTTTCAGCTCGGCCCGGTAGCACGGCCAATGGGAACAGAACCCCGGGTCCGCAAGCACTGTTTCGACGGGGACCACGAGAACGAGCACGAGCGGGCGGTCACCTGCGATCTGGTTGCCCGCGCCCGGACAGTCTGCGACCATCGGGAGGGACTCGACGACGTGCACGTTCGGATGGTCAGCGAGGAGGAGGTCAGCACGGTCACGAGTGAGGCTGTCACCCCGGAACTCCCGCCCGAGAGCGCAAAGACGCCCGTCGGTCACGGCCCGGAGGGAACACCAACGGGACGGCCACCCGGCCCCGGTGGTATCTGACGATGGACCGCGAGGCACTCCGTCCGGTCGCAATGTTTGTTCTCACGGTTGTGCTCCTGACTAGTGCTGTCAGCGGCACCATCGAACAGGGGACGAATCTCCCGGTTGTCTACGCGGACGCAGTCTACAACGGCGGGATGGCGCTCGTCCTGGCGGCGCTCTTGTTGTTGTTCGAGTCCTTTTCCTACGGCAGCTACCGCCGGGTGAACCCACCGCTCGATATCCTCTCCGACGGGCTGTTCGTGTTTGCCGTCGCGGCCGTCGCGACCGGGGTTTCGGTCGCGGGGCTGGCAGCGGCCGGTCTCGGGGGTCTCGACGTCTCCGGGTTCGACGTGAGCTCCATCCTCAGCGGACTGCTCGCCCTCGTCACCGGTGTCTACGCCTTCTACACCCGAAACCCTGACTCCTACCGGCCCCCGACAGCCGACGGCTCCGGCTGACCTCGGTGGCCACTCTCCTCACGACCACCGCCCCGACCGGCACAACACGGATAGGTTCGCCCGTCCGTAGCTGCTGTATGCTGTCGGATATCGACAACGCGCGCAGACTGGCGGAGTTGCTCGGCGACGACGGGTTCGTGGACGCGTTGCAGAACGTAGAGACACTCGTCGAAGACGTCGGCGAGACACTCGAGCGCGTCGAGCAGGTCGAGACGGAGGCAGACGAGGCCGTTCGTGAGGCGAACGAGGCACTGAACGCGGTCGACTACCGGCTCAGCAGGTTCGACGAGACCATCCGCCTGATCGAGGCGAAGGTCGAGGCGGGGTTCAGTGTCGGATTTTTCTTTTTCGCCCTCCAGCAGTGGACCACGGGGTCGACACTGCTCGCTGTCGGTCTGTTTCTGATGGGACTGCTCGGCGTCTCGTCGCTCGCCGTGACCGTCGCCACGATGCCACAGGTCAGACGGCTCAGACAGCTTGGCGGCTACCTGACAGACCGGCTCGACGAGACAGACGAGGAGGCGAACGTGGCAATCGACACCCGAGACCCGGACGAGCACCCCGCCGACCTCCGCGTGGACTGGCGGACCACCGACGACGCCGCCTCCGGCGGGGTGGACTCAGACGAGGAGAACCCGGAACGACCCGACTGAGACCCCGTGTCGTGTGTCCGGGTGAGCTACCACTACTGGTTTCTCACGGGAGATCTGCCGGCCGGGAACTGAACCCGATGCCAGACCTCACTTCCGTTTGGTCTGCCGTGATTCGATTCCTGACCTGCTCGTTCGCTCGCAGGCTCGCTCACTGCGCCGGCCGGGAATTGAACCCGGGCTATGAGCTTGGGAAGCTCATGTCCTACCACTAGACCACCGGCGCTCACTCACTTTGTTCGTTCGCGCCGAGGCTCGCAAATCCGAGGGATTTGCTCACCACCGGCGTACGTTCGCCCTACTCTGTCCATGTTTAAGGGCGTTGTTCTTCGCCGCCCGGACCAGCACGACGGTAACTCGTCTCTCCGTCGACTCACAGGTCGAACACGGCAGGGCGGTGGCCGGTCTCCCGTCCGACCGCTTCGAGTCTCACTGGTTTGACATGTGGTTCACTCTCGGCCGGTTATCTTGCGGACACACGAGGGACCGAACGGGCCGTGTTCGGCGACGTCGAACTGAACAAAGTACCCGGTCGACAGCGACGCACCACACCGGCGACAGGTAAACTCGCCCTCGCGCCGGACCACGTCCCGCTCGAAGCGGACGAACGCGCCCGAGCGCGGCCGGACGACCCCCTCCTCGCGGTCGATGACCCCCCGCAGTTCGGCGGTGTCGAGTATCTCCCGGGTGACCGCCGGGTCGGTCGTGATGGTCTCGATGCGGTCGACTGCCTCGGCCAGCGACAGCGTCCCGTCCTCGGCGTGAGCCAGCAGTGCCACCCCGAGTTCGACCGTCTCGGCCAGATCACGCTCCGGGTCCGACCCGCCCGCTGTCTCGCCGGCGAGTTCGTCGAGCCGAGTCTGTTCGTGGTCGTCGCTCACACGGGAGGTTTTCGGGAGCCACCACAAAGTGTTTGCCGGCGTGGCGTGGACAGACGATAGATGCACCCAGCGACACAGCGGCAGGCGGCCGCCGTGGCAGGGCTACTCGGCGTCGCGGCCGTCGCGATGCTCCTGTTTTCGCCCGAGACGGTCATCGC
>JAQCNM010000043.1 GCA_028275025.1 Halovenus sp. | reverse complement strand
AGCCCCGCGCCTGAACGGCTTATGTTGCCTGCCCGCCTCTCAGGGCCGTGTTGCCCGCTGGCGGAAGCGAACACGAGGTGAAAAACGGTCCGCTGGTTGTCCTTTCATTCGTTGACCTGCACCGGGCGGGCCGGTCGGGCCCGACACAGTGAGTTGCTGCGGTGGGTTGCTCTCGACGGCGTCCGACCAGGGGTCGTGTGAGGCAGTGGTGAGCCCAACCGACGAGAGGAATCCCAGCAGCCGTCTACTGAGCAGATGACCGTCCGACTCCTCGACCCGGTGGGAGAGTGGTGGGGCGGGAGCGTGACCATACCAGGTGGCCCACCAGCGACAGACCGATGGCCCTCAACAGTCCCGCAGGCTCGGGGTTGGTGAGGGCGGGACCTGAGAGGCCATTTTGTATCTGGGGCTGGTAGTGAAAGAGACGAGTGCCTCAGCATGGTGGGTCACCCTCACCGGGGAGGTGGTAGGGAACCCACGAGGCCGGCAGCGACAGGCCGCCACAACCGGGGTCTTGGGACACCTGTCGACGATACCAGGGATGAGAATGTGCCGGTGACCCCTCGAAGCCACCGGGACGGAGTCCCAGCGGCCCGAGGGTAACTACACTCTGGCTGACCGCCCGTCTGACGGTGAGAGCGAAGCGACCGCGATAGAGGACAGAGGCACAAGCGGGACCTCCCGCCCACAAGCCCGGGTGAACTATTGAACTCCCCTGCATACGGTGGGGCGGCGTTGGTATCTGTCGGGGCACTACGGGCGGGTATGCGAGACACCGCACAACAGCCGCGCCCGGGCATCGCCGCCGTGTGGACACGGACAGTTGCTCGTGGTGACAGGCAACGGCATCGGCGAGGACCGATTCCGGCACAGTGTGGTCGGCAACTGTCAGAGCTTGACGACCGCCGACGGCCGGCGTTCGGCCGGAACGAGGATAATCCGGAGGTGGTGCCCGATGAGTGACCCACTCTCCGGCCTCGACGTGCCGGTTATCGGCGGCGGGTTCGGCGGGCTGGCGACCGCCTGCTATCTCGCCGACGCCGGCGCGGACGTCCGGCTCATCGAGCAAAACGAGCAACTTGGCGGCGTCGCCGGCACCATCGAGCGGGAGGGCTACCGGTTCGATACTGGCCCCTCCTGGTATCTCATGCCGGACGTCTTCGAGCGGTTCTTCGGCCACTTCGACCGCGAGCCCGAGGACTACTACGACCTTGAGCAACTCGACGTGCAGTACCGCGTGTTCTGGAAGGACGGCGACCGCGCGGACATCACCGCCGACACCGGGCGGACACGGGCGCTGTTCGAGTCCTACGAGGCAGGCGCCGGCGCGGCCTTCGAGGCGTACCTCGATGAGGCGAGGCACACGTACGAGGTAGGGATGGAGCGGTTCGTGTACGAGGACAGACCTCGTCTGCGTGACTTTCTCGACCCCGATGTCGTCCGCTCCGCTCGGGGCCTCACACTGTTCGGGTCGATGGCCGACCACGCGGCGGGCTACTTCGACCACCCGAAGCTCCGCCAGCTCGTCCAGTACACGCTGGTCTTTCTCGGCGGGTCACCGAAGAACACACCCGCACTCTACAACCTGTTGTCCCACGCCGACCACAATCTCGGCGTGTACTACCCCCAGGACGGGATGCACGCGGTGGTCGAGGGGCTAGCCAATCTTGCGCGTGAACTCGGTGTCACCGTTGAGCCGGGCCGTGAGGTGACCGGTATCGACACCACGGGCGGAGGGCTACTCGCTTCGACCGCCACCGGCGACGCCGTCGCCGGCGACCGGCTGGTGGTGAACGCGAACCCCGCGTACGCCGAGGCGGAACTGCTCCCGTCCGCGGCCAGTGACGGCCCGCTCGGCGGCTGGGACAGTGCGACGTACGCCCCCTCGGCGTTCATGCTGTATCTCGGTGTCGAGGGGCCGGTCGCCCCGCTCGAACACCACACACTCGTGCTGCCGACGGACTGGGACCCCCACTTCGAGTCCATCTTCGAGGAGCCGGCCTGGCCCGACGACCCTGCCTACTACATCTCCGTGCCGTCGGTGACGGACCCGACGGTCGCGCCCGACGGCTGTCACACCGTCGTTGCCCTCGTCCCCATCGCCCCCGGGCTCCCGGATACGCCGGCGGTCCGGGGCCGCTACCGCGAGCAGGTGCTCGAGGACATCGCGGCCCACACCGGTGTCGACCTCCGGGGGCGCATCCGTGTCGAGGAGACCGCCTGTGTTTCCGAGTTTACCGAGTGGGTCAACGCGCCACAGGGGACGGCCCTCGGCCTGGCCCATACACTCAGACAGACCGGGCCGCTGCGCCCCGGTCACCGCGCACCGCTGGATGGCTGTTACTACACCGGCGGGTACACCACGCCGGGTATCGGAATGCCGATGTGTCTCATTTCCGGGCAACACACCTACGAGGCGGTCCGCGAGGACACGGTCAACCGGGGGTTTCGCGACCGGCTGTTTGCGGACTGAGAGTGAAAACGCCGCCTCACGCCAGGTGACCGGTCCGTCGGGGGTCGGGTTGTGTCTGAGCCCGTCTCCGCTACCGTGTGGACACGTCAGTCGAGGATGGCGTCGAGTATCTTCGACTGTGCCGCGGCGAGGTGCTCGGCGAACGTCGCTCGGGAGATATTCAGTGCCGCGGCGACCGCGGTGGCGTTTGCGTCCCGTGGCCGGTCGAAGTAGCCCATCTCGTGGGCTGTGGCGATGACCTCGCGCTGTCGGTCGGTCAGTGTCGCCCGGTCGACAAAGACGAGGTCACGGCTGGCGTCGAGTGACGACGACCGGGTCAGCCGGACGAGCGAAACGTTGTCCGTGACCGCCCGGAGGTCGGCGACAACAGCCCGCAACGCTTCGGAGTCGCGCACGTGAAACGTGAGCACGAGTGCCCCGTCCTCGGCACGGACGTCACGGACCGGCGCGCCGTTTGCCTCGACGACCTCACAGACACAGGTCTGGTCGGCCGGCCGCTCGAACCGGTAGACGCCACGGTCGCCGTCGGAGAACACCTCCTCCATTCCGTCGGGGTCGGCGTCGGCCGGGAGTGTCGTCTCCTCGACGACTTCACCGTCGTTGCCGCCCCACGTGACCCCACTTGCGGCCTCTCCGGTCTCGGTCGCGGCGGCGACCTGACAGGTCGGCGGGTCGGCGATGCGTAGTTCCGCGCGGAGACCAGTCATCACCGTTGCACTGTGTGGAACGGGTTTGTTACTTGCGCTCGGCCGTCGCCCCCGTCTCAAACCGGGAGGGCCGCCCAGGTGGTCGGCTCGTCACCCTCACAAGGCCGGTCGTACGGCAACGTCAGCGCGACAGGTGGTGTCAGCGGGAGCACGACCGGTCCGGGCAGGAACGCCACCGTGACACCGGCCAGAACCCCACGTATGTTGACCGGGCCCGTCGGCGGTGAACAGACCCGGTCAAACCCCCTCACGAGTGACTGACAGGCCCGTCTCACTCCGGAATACCGGACCGCTCACCCTACTTCAAAGACCACGATACTGGGGTCTCCGGTCTACAGGGGCGGGGTTCATACCGTCTAGCAGTGTTAGCCGATGCGCACACGGAACAGTGCACGACGTTCACGAACGCTCCGGTCGTTGTTCGTCGCCGACAACCGCCCGCTGACGGTTGCACGGTTTGTCCTGTTCGCCGTGACTGCCGTGTTCCTCGGGCTTCGAGCCGTCGCGGTGACGGTCCCGATACGGTGGCAGGCGGCCGTCTACCTGCTCGGGATGGTCGCGATGAACCTTCCACACGGCGGGTACGAACACGTCTCGAACCTGCGGCGACGCGGCCGCTCGTTTCAGTCGCGGTATCTTGCACTGTATCTCGCGGGGGTCGGGGTCTTTGTTGGCCTCTTCGTTCTCGCGCCGGTGGCTGGCCTCACACTCGCCTGTGGCGTTGCGGTCGCGAAGGGCGGACACGGCGGCCTGCACGTCATGGACGTGACGACCGGGACGGGACACCTCCGGACGCGACCACAGCGTGCCCTCGCCGCCGCCGTTCGGGGTGGGACGGTGATGCTCGTCCCGGTCTTTGCGTTCCCGGACACCTTCTACGCGTTCAGCTCTCTGATGGTCGGTATCTTCGACCCCGGCGCGCTCGCGCCGTACGCTGCCCACTTCGAGACGACGCGACTCCTCGCCGGGGGCGGGTTCGCGCTTGCGGCTGTCACCCACCTCAGCCTGGGGTTCTTGCGGCGTGACGGGAGCGGGTCGTGGGCGGCCGACACCGTGGACACACTCCTCCTGTCGGGGTACTTCCTCGTCGTCCCGGTCGTGGTCGCGGTCGGGGTGTACTTTCCGGCCTGGTACACGGCCCGGCAGGTCGCCCGCGAGGTTGAGGTCGATGACCGGGCGAGCCGGCACGACGCGGACGAGGCAAAGGCCGATATCCTCGGCTTCCTCGAGGCCGACGACAACCGTACCGTCACGCTCGGTGCGTGGGGTGTCCTCGTCGTCGGAAGCGTCGCCACCTTCGGGCTGGCCGCACTGGTCTATCTCCTCTCGCCGAACCCGCTCGGTGGGGGACCCCTGCTCGTCGGTGCTGTCGCGTTCTGGAGTGTCTTTGTCAGTATCATCGCCCTGCCCCACGTCGTTGTCGGGTCGTGGCTCGACCGCGACGGCGGCATCTGGTACGTCCCCTGAGGTGCCCGGCTTGACTCGACTCAGTCACAGCGGAGCGGCTCCTTCGACAGAATCCACACACCAACCTCCGAGGCGCTTTGCCGCGAGCGCAGGGGGTCACCGGTCGGCGAACGCAACGCAGGGACTCTCGAGTCGGTCACACTCCGCGACGCTACACAGCTCTGCTCGCACGGCGAGTGACTGCACTGTTAGGCGACAGAGCCTTTCATCGGTGTCCTCTACCTACCGTCAATGGACTCCAAACAATCCTCAGACACCAGTTCGATTTACGAGTGGCTGTGCTGTCCGGACTGCGACTCTCGGGACATCATCCGAGGACCGCGGAACGAACGGGGTGGAGTCAAGATCGAGTGCGGAAACTGCGGCACGGCTGGCTG
>JAQCNM010000037.1 GCA_028275025.1 Halovenus sp. | reverse complement strand
CAACGACCCGGCGTGGGATATCAGGGGCCTCGACGGAACACGAATCCCCGACGAGGAGCTCCCGTTCCGGCGGGTGCTCGACTCGGGCGAACCGGTCGAGGCTGTTAGACACAGCGTCGTCCGGCCCGACGGGGAGCGCCGGATACTCGAGGTCACGGGGACCCCCCTGTTCGACGACACCGGTGCCCTCGAGGGCGCCGCGTTCGCACTCACCGACGTGACAGGACAGTTCGAGTACGAGCGAGAGCTCGAACGCTACGAGACGTTCCTGACACACTCCCCGACCTCTGCCCTGTTCGTCGACGGAACCGGGGCTGTCGAGTACCTGAGTCCCGTTCCCGGCGAGTTCGAGCCGTTCCTCCCGGAACGGCTGTTCGGCGACGCCGCCCCGGAGCACATCCACCCGGACGACGAGACGGAGCTAATCGCCAACTTCGAGCGCGTGCTCGACAGCGACCCCGAGGCGGTCGTCCAGTTCGAGTTCCGCATCCGGACGACCGGTGAGGAGTACCGGTGGATAGAGGCGCGTGCGGTGAACCACCTCGGAACCGACCCGGTAGACGGTGTTCTCGTCGTCACCCGCGACATCACCGAGCGCAAACGCTCCGAACAGGAGCTCGCAGACTACGCACAGACACTCACACAGCTCCAACAGACGACCGACCGCCTGCTGCGGGCCACGACACCGGACGAGGCGGCGACTGCGGTGCTCGATAGCCTCGAGGACGCGTTCGCGTTCGACGTGGCGGGTGTGTGGCTCGCAAACGAGGACCGAACCCGGCTCGACCCCGTCGGGGTAACCGACCGCGGCGAGCAGTTGGTCGACAGCCTTCCGACGTACTCCCCGGAGACGGAGTCGCTTTCCTGGCGTGCGTTCGACGCCCAGGAGACGAGAGTCGTCGACGACCTGACCGCCCACGAGACGGTGCACAACCCGGATACGCCCATCGGGAGTGAGCTGATCGTCCCGCTCGGGGAGTACGGGCTGCTCAACGTCGGCTCGGAGGAGCCGGCGGCGTTCGACGAGCGCGACAGAGAGCAGGTCGCGGTCTGGGGAAACACCGTCGCCTCGGCGCTTGCACGTCTCGAACAGGTACGGCATCTCCGCGACCGGGAGGCCGAACTCAAAGAGGAGCGCAACCGGCTCGACGAGTTCGCCAGTTTCGTCTCACACGACCTCAGAAACCCACTGAACGTGGCGACGCTCCGTCACGACCTGGCCACCCGAGAGTGTGACAGCCCCCACCTGGCGGCTCTCGGAGACGCGCTCGACCGGATGGAGCAGCTCATCGACGACCTCCTGACACTCTCCCGCGAGGGTGCCGCCGTTGGCGAGACAGAGGTGGTCTCGCTCGCAGACCTGGCCCGGCAGTGCGAGCGAACCGTGAACCGGGACGGGCTGACCCTGTCGGTGGAGACCGACGCCGCCATCCGGGCCGACAGGAGTCGTCTGGCGAGCGCGCTGGAGAATCTCCTGCAGAACGCCGACGAGCACGGCGGCGACCGGGTGACAGTCACTATCGGCTGGCTCGAACGTGGCGACGGATTCTACCTCGCCGACGACGGCGCCGGTATCGCTGCCTCCGAGCGCGACCAGGTGTTCGGAGCCGGCTACTCGACCGACGACACCGGAACCGGACTCGGACTGCACATCGTCGGTCAGGTCGTCGAGGCCCACGGCTGGGATATCCACGTCACCGAGAGCGCCGTCGGCGGGGCCCGGTTCGAGGTAACTGGTGTCGACCGGCCGTCGACCCAGTGAGAACCGCCCGGTCAGTTCCGGCGGTCCCAGTCGTCGATGTCGTCGATGTCCTCGGCCGACAGCGGGCCGAGTCGCTCGCTCTCGCGTGCCTCGAACCCCGGCGGGAACGGCCGCTCCTGTGACCCCTCCTCGATATCGAGCATCCGGTCGAGATGCCCCAGCCCGATGTAGTAGCCCACCGCGATGGCGACCAGATTGAGGGCGGTGACCACCGCCAGCACGGCCACGAACTCCATTACTCACCCACCGTCGACTCGTTCCGGTCTGCCCTGTACCTCTCGACGACGTTCTGGAGGCGGTCGGGATAGCGCCCCTCGCCACCCCGGGCCGCCAGCAGCCTGACGTGGAGGTGGACGAGTCCGAACCCCACGAGAAACATCAGCGGCACCGGGTAGAACCCCATGAGCAGGTACGTGACGAGGTCTGTACTCATCAAGGTGAATGTGGTTCTGCGTGTGAAAAAACCTGCCGGCCAGCCCGTCTCTGTCGTCTTGGCGCTCGGAACAAGTGCTGTTCGTTCGGCCCGCTTCACATGCCACTCTCGTCGTCCTCGGCGTAGTCCTCCTCGTAGCGTGCCAGTGACTGCTCGTAGCTCTCCGCCGCGAGTTCGATCGTCTCCTCGAGGTCGGCGATAGGTGTCTCGGTGGCGTCGACCCGGAGGTTGTCGTACGCCGGGGTAATTGGTCGGTCCTCGGTGCGTGCGACCAGTACCGCGGCGCTTTGAACCCGTAGCTCCTCGCGCTTGTCGCCGCCTTTCGCGTGGCCGGCGGCGAGTGCGTCGGCCAACCGCTCGGCGAGCGGGCGGTCCTCGTCACGGCTGTCGCGGTACGTGTCGGCGGTTGCGGTGAGCACGTCCTCGCCGGTCAGCAGGTTGCCGGCGACGGTGAAGCTCTCCCCCGTCAGGTCACCGTACCAGGGTTTACACTCCGCTCCGGAGAAGGTGAACGTCCCGTTGCTGCCGACGCCGTGGAGCTGTCGCTGTGTGCGCCCCTCGTCGGCGTTCAAAAGTGCCTCCAGGGCGTCGTCGACCGCCAGGCCGTCCCCGAGGTACTCGATCCCCTTTTTTCCGAGGTCGACGTTGACGAAACTCTGTGTGGCGACCGCCCCGTGTTCGCTCGCAAACGGACAGAGCCGCCCGACACCTGCCAGTCGCGTGGTGACCGCGACACCGTACCGGGTCTGCTCGTCGCCGTCCTCGTCCTCGTAGCGCTCCCGAACACAGATACTGAACGTCATGCCCGGCCAGAGGACCCGGGCCCACAAAAGCGTGTGTCCCGTGGGGCGTGGCCCGGGCCGACAGAATCCTTATGCTGCGAGCAGTCGTTTGGCCGGTGTGACCGACCCCGAGATCGCCGTTCTCCAGCAGCACGTTCACGGCATCGACGGCACAGCCTACGCCGAGGCTCTGCGCGAGCGACTGCCCGACGCGACGGTGCGGGCTGCCCGGAGCCCCGACGAGCAGCGGTCTCTTCTCGCGACAGCCGATATCGCAACGGGACCACGGCTCGGCCCCGACGCACTCGACCGGGCGGAGGCCCTGGCGCTGTTTGCGTGTGTCTACGCCGGAACCGGCCACCTCGACACCGACGCCTTCGCGGCGCGCGATGTCGCCGTGACGAACGCATCGGGTGTCCACGCCGTTCCCGTCGCGGAGTACGTCGTCGGTTGGATGGTCGCACACGCCCGCTCGTTTCCCCGGGCGCTCGACCAGCAACGCCGCGGGGAGTGGCGGGCCTACGACACCCGCGAACTCCACGGGTCGACCGCGACGGTCGTCGGTCTCGGTGCTATCGGGCAGGCGGTCGTCGACCGTCTCGAGGCGTTCGGGATGGAGACTGTCGGCGTCCGCCACACACCGGCAAAAACTAGCCCCACCGCGACGGTGTGCGGGTTCGACGAGATACACGAGGCGGTGGCCGACGCGGCGTTCGTCGTCGTGGCGTGCCCGCTCACCGCGACGACCCGCGGTCTGATAGACGAGTCGGTGCTCAGGACGATGCGAACCGACGCCGTGCTGGTGAACGTCGCCCGTGGACCGGTTGTCGAGACAGAGGCGCTGGTCGCGGCGCTCCGGCGACGCGGCATCGCGGGCGCGGCACTCGACGTGACCGACCCCGAACCGCTCCCGTCGGAACACCCGCTGTGGTCGCTCGGCAACGTCACGATCACACCCCACAACGCCGGCCACACACCCGAGTACTTCCGGCGTCGTGCCGACATCCTCGCCCGGAACGCCGCCCGTCTCGACACGGCCGACCCGCTGGAGAACCGGGTTGTCTGACACCACTCCCGTTCAGCGCCGGGCTCGACCACACACCCGCCACGCGATATCTGCCACGGGAGAAACTGTCAAACGTCCTCGGTTCCTCCGTGGCAGTATGCCGGAAAACCCACTCGTCCGAGAGATCATGTCCTCGCCGGTGGAGACAATCGACCCCGACGCACCGGTGAGCGACGCCGCCGACGCGATGCACGGGGCGAGAGCCCACGCGCTGCTGGTGACGACCAGCCCCCCGTCTCTCATCACGAGCACCGACATCCTCGCCGCGGTTGCGAAACGCCGCGAGCTCGCCACCCTCGCGGTCAGCGACCTGCTGACGGAGTCCGTCGAGACGGTGCCGCCGACGATCCGGGCGGGCGAGGCCGCCGCGATGATGACCAGTCTCGGTATCGGCTACCTGCCGGTCGTAGACAGCGGCGACTGCGTGGGTGTCGTCTCCTCGGCCGACCTCCCAGAGCGGTTCACCTGACCACACTCAGGGTGCGAGCCGGTTCTTGCGGCCTTTCATCTCGTTGTTGTAGTACTCGAAGGTAACCGGACACCACCCCTCGGCGAGGTCGAGAATCTGGTTTGTCATCTCTCGGACCTCCCACTGCGCGTCTGCCGCGCTACGGATGTCAGCAACGTGCATCAGCATCCGTGCGTTGAGGGTCACGACCATGTTTACGACTGTGCCGATCGGCAGGACCATGCGAGCGTTCTCCGGCGCAACACCGAGCGAAAGGAGTTCGTTGTACGCGTCGAACGACTCTTCGATGGACTCGTGGTAGCGTTCACGTCGCCGCCGGAGCAACTCCTCGTCGGATCTGTCTTTGTTCTCAGCAGCGATCTCTGCGTTCCGGCCGGCGATATGGGCCTCGTCGAGTTCTGGAATCTGCACGTAGACGTCGCCGGGCTCGGGGTCTTCCTCGTCGAACTCGACGTACCGCATCGACTGGACGTCGAACGAGGCGTGGCGGTGACGGGTAATCTGTGCCATACACGAGCGACTGACACCCTCGATGGCGAAGGTGGCGTGCGGGTGTTCGAACGGGCCGAAGTGGCCGTGGGCCAGCAACCGGTGGATGAGTGTCTCCTTGCGCTCCTCGATACTGTCGCCGTCGATACTCGCCATCACCTCCGCGAACGGCGTCTCACCGACGTACCCCTCCATGTAGTCGTTTCGAGCCGCCTGGCAGACGAGCCGCTCCGGCTCCTCGGTGGCCTCCAGTAGCCTGACCTGCATACCACGATGACCGGACCGCAGGCAGATAACTGTTCGTCCAGCTACCGGGTCGTGGTGCCACCCGGCCGCCGACCCGGGTCCAGCACCCGCCCGTAGAACGTCGGGACCGGGTCGTCCTGCCGGGCAAACGAACAGGCGACACACTGGCACCGGCCCGAGCGCCCGCCCGTCTGTGCTCTCCGTCGCAGGGTCCCAGCCCCCACCGTCGGCCGGGACCCGGTGTCGACCGGTTCGAACACGTAACCCGGATTCCGGTGCGCCGGGAGGCTGTCGGTCGCGAACAGCACGTCCGGCTCTCGTCGCCCCAGTGTGTCCAGTCTGAACCCCTCGCTGTCCGTTGCCGTGGACTGGCGGTCGTCTCCCGCCCGGGGTCGTCTCAGTAATCATCGGAGTTACACCGCCGGGGGTTCGGACCGAGTCTCGGAGCCGTCCCCGTGGGCTGGGACGTCGCGGCGCTGTCGAGCAGGCGGTCACCGACGTGGTAGCAGAGCGAGACGGTTGCTCCCCAGACGAGGTGGGCCGCGAGCGACGCGACAGTGAGGTTGGGCAGTGGCACGTCGATACCGACGAACCCGAGCCAGACCGGCATGACGATGCCGGCGGCAAACAGCCACAGCGAGAGCCCGACGGCGACACCCGTGACGACACGGTAGACGAGTGCACGCACCGGCGTCACCGGCACCAGTCTGAGGACACTCAGGTAGACCAGTCCGAAGATGACACTGTGGAACTCGTGGGTGAGGAGCGCGACGACCAGCCGTTCGATGCCGTACAGGCCGCCGATTGCCAACAGCTCCCCGTCGAGTGCAGCGATCGTCGCGGCCATCGTGACCCCGGCAACCAGCCCCGCACCGACCGCCAGCCCCGCCCGCGAGGAACGGACTCCCGTTCCTGTCGTGGCGGTGGTACCCTCGTCGTTGTGCCCGCCAGCACAGCGGCTGAGCGCGAGTTCGACCGTCGTTCCGGCGTCGCTCACCTCGGTCCGGAGTCGCGCGCCGAAACGCTCGGCCAGCAACCGGACGACGTTCAGCCCGAACCCCGTCGTCGGGTCGTCGTACTCGGCGATCTCGCCACGCTCCAGCAGCGCCTGCTGGCTCTCGGGCAGACCCGACCCCCCGTCGCTGACCCGGAGTATTGCCTCTGTCTGTGTGGTCTCGACGGCAACCTCGACCCGGGGTGAGTCACTGTCGCCGTACTCGACGGCGTTCTCGAGGAGGTGTCGGACCGCAGTCTCCAGCCGGTCACTCGCCCGGACCGCGACCGCGTCCGGTGGGTCGAAGACGAACTCGGCGTCCGGGTGGGCCTCCCTGGCCGCCGCGAGCCCCGACTCGACGGACTCCACCAGGTCGACCCGCCCGAGTCGTTCGTCGTCGGTCTCTGCGAGGTAGGTTACCCGCTCGACCGTCTCGACGATGTGGGCTGCCTGGTCCCCGATGACGGCGACCGAGCTCCCGTTGTACCCCCGCTTGAGTATCTCCTGGTGGGCGCTGATGGCAGTCGCCGCGTTCACCACACGGTCCCGGAGCAGGCGGTTCAGCACCACGAGCCGGTTCGTCTGGGCGTTTAGACGGCGCCGGTAACGCCGGTTCCGTGCGGCGTACAGCCCGGTGAGTGCCCCGCCGACCGCCCCACCGATGAGAAATGTCGAGAACGGGGACTGCTCGCCGACAGTCACCATCTCGTCGGGACGGGCCTCGGACCCGAGCACCGTCAGCCCGACGAGCACGGCCATCACGGTCGTGCCGAGGAGACACCACGCGGCGATTGTCCGGACGAACGGTCGGTCGAACCCGCCGACGGCAAGCAAAACACCCGCCGCCGAGAGCCCGAGACCGAGCACGAGCGGAATCACACCCGCGAGCAGAAAGCTGGCTGTCGTGTCGGTGGCGGCTGTCGTCACGGTGAACCGTGTCAACCCGAACCCGACCGCCGCGACGACGAGCCCACTCGGGGCGATTCCTCGCTCTGTCATCACCTCTGTGTCGCGTGGTCGTATAAAAAAGGGTTCGGCGGGTGTGCCGGGTCCTCTCCCGTCCGGTCAGCCACTCGCGGCCCGCTCGGCAGCCCGAATCGCCCCGTCGATCTCCTCGTCCGATACGTCGAGGTGGGTGCAAAACCGCACGAGGTGGTCGTCGAAGGGAACTCCCAACAGCCCCTCGCGCTCGCAGGCCTCGAGCACCGCCTCGGCGGGTCGGTCGGTCTCCACGAGGACGATATTCGTCTCGGGGTCACGGGCGGTGAACCCGTCCACCCGGTCGAGACCAGCCGCGAGTCGCTCGGCGCGGCGGTGGTCGACGGCGAGTCGCTCGCGGTTCGACAGCGCCTCGAGCGCCGGTGCGGCCACCATCCC
>JAQCNM010000017.1 GCA_028275025.1 Halovenus sp. | reverse complement strand
TCGCCTCTGTCGGTCTCCAGAGGATGACGTCTCGCTGTCTACCCGCTCACGAGAGCATCTCGACGGCGTCCTCGACGGGGAGGTCACCGCGGTCGACGGCCTGGAGTACGTCCCGTAGCTCGCTGTCGTCGTCATCGTCGTCGGCCAGTTCGTCGAGGGTGACCTTCTCCGAGTGACCGGTGAACTCGGCGAAATCGGTGCCGTCTGCCAGCGCGCGCTCGCGCTTGACCCGGTAGTTTCCGCCGTCGGTGGTGTAGAGCTCTTCCGGGTGGAAAAAGTACCAGTCCTCGCGGTCGAACCGGACACCGATGCGCGGTCTGGCACCGAAGTTCTGCGAGAAGTACACGAGTGCTGCCACCTCCGCACCGTCGAGGTAGATGGGGTCACCAGCGGAGGACTTCGCCTCGACCGCGTAGAACTGTTCGCTGTTCCCCGCGAGCACGTCCGGCAGGTCCCGGTCGGTCGCACTCCCGCTCGCAGGGGCGCGCATCACCGCGAACCCAGCCTCGTCGAGTTTGTTGACGAGCTCTCGTTCCCGCCGGTCGCCCTTTGCGTTCGACATCGCTCACCCGTCGCCGTCGGAATCACTTAACAGACCCGCACGCCGCGCGAGCAGGTACCCCCCGACCCCCGCGAGCGCCGTTCCGACGCCGAGCCCGGGGCCCGACCCGTTCGTGCTACCCTCTCTGGGCATCGCCGGGGTGCCGTCGGTCCCGTTTCTGTCTCCCGACCTCTCGCCCGGGCTGTCCGGTCCGTCGTGTCTGTCACCGCGCTCGTCGTCGGGGTCGCGCACGTCGACGAGACGGTCGACACTCGCGGCCGTGCGGTTCACCGGCGGCCGGTCGTCGGGTTCGGGTCCGAACACGTCCTCGGGCCAGTCGGTCAGCAACGGCGGGTCGGCCTGTGACCCGGCCTTGTTCGGAAAGACGTACAGCCCCTCGCGTGTCTCCGCCCGGCCACCGAGCACCGAACTGACGTCTACACTACTGGCGACGAACCGCTCGTCGTCGACAGCCCGGGCCGTCCAGAAACTCGCCGTCCGGGGGTCCTGCCACCGGCTCACCTCGGTCGGGTCGGCGGGGTCGCTCACGTCGTAGACCGCGACCCCACCGTAGTACCAGGAGGTGAACAGCCGCCCGTCGCGGAAGTCGAAGTCGTGGGCGGTGGTGAACCAGCCGCTCGTCCGTTGGTCGACCGACACCGGCGGGTCGATACTCGACAGCTCCTCCGGCGACGTGGGGTCGCTCACGTTATACAGGGTGATACCGCTCGCGCCGCCGACACGCCGACCGGTTTCGCCGAACGTCCCCCTGCGGTCCTCGATAGCCCACGTCTCTTTGCCGACCGCGAGCACCGACCCCGTCTCGTCGACCTGTGCGTAGTGGTCTGCCCCGTCTGGCGTTCGTGCGACGAGGCCTGCCTGGCCCGGCCCGACAGCCGCGACCTGCTCTACACTGTAGTCACCGACACGACTGTACGCCGTGGGGTCTGTGGGGTCGCTCACGTCGACCAGCCAGGTGCCCGCGTCCCAGTAGGGGAGGTAGGCCGTTCCGTCTCTGACGAACACGTCGTGGAGCACCCGCAGCGGGGGCTCGATATCGGCCCACCGGTCGTCGGCGTCGAACGGTGACCATCGGCCCACCTCGACGGGGTCGTCACCGCTCACGTCGACCATCACGAGCGACATCGGCCGGTCACGGGCGGGCAGATAGAGGACGTTGTCACCGAAGTGGAGGTTGTGGATGTGGTGGTCGGTCGGGTGAAACGCCACCTGTTCTGGGTCGGTGGGGTCGCTCACGTCGAACAGCCCGACACCGCTTTGCTGGTTGCGTCTGAACTGTGCCGGCCCGCCGACCGCCAACCGGTCGCCCGACGGCCAGAGGTCCCAGATTCCGGTCAGTTGCCCGCTGTCGCTGGTCGGTATCCCGCGACGCTCCGCCAGCACCGACGGGTTCTCGCCGCTCACGTCGACCGTGACGAACCCGTCGCCCGTGGCCACGTACGCCACCTCGCCGGCGACTGCTGTGTCCCGCGCACCCGCGATGTCGACACTCCCCAGCGGCGCGTACCCGTCGGCCTGTCCCGCCGCGACCGCCGACCCCCGACTGTCTCCCGTAGCTGACCCGGCTACCAACCCACCGGCGAGCGACCCGACGACCGCCAGAAACTCCCGTCGACCCGATGCCATACCCGACTGTCGGGTCACAGAAAGGTAGGTGTTTCTGTCTCTCGAGACGAACCGTCACTCTCATCAGGAGTGTGGCTCTCTCTCCGACCGATGTCCGAGTCTGAACTACTCGATATCGAACAGGAGCAGTCACTCGAAGACAGCGCGGCGGCGATGCGGGCACTCGCGGGTCTGCTCGCCTCTGCCGACGAGACGGTGACAGTCGCGTACGGCGGTGAAATCGCGACGGTCCCCGCACCCGAGAGC
>JAQCNM010000007.1 GCA_028275025.1 Halovenus sp. | reverse complement strand
GGCGACGGAGCAGACACCGAGCCAGGTGTTTCTTCGGGTCAACCGCCCGTCGTCACCACCGGGGGAAACACAGCTGTCGAGCAGGTGGGCAGTTCCGAATACGCCACAGAGTCGGGTCGACAGCCGACCGTGCCGGTCATTACCCTGGGGGCCGATAGTACGGTCGATGCCTGTTGTCGAGTGTGACCCGAGCACGGCGCGTGACCGACTTGAGGGCGCTGGGGTGGGCGTGCAGGCGGGCCACACCGAACACGAGCGCTGGCGTGCGGAGACCGACACGGCCACGGCTGTCGCGTACGACGGGAAGGTGGTGGTTCAAGGGGACGAGCCCGGACGGCTGGCGGCACTGCTTCGGGACGAGGGTGGCCGTGTCCACGTCTACTGTGACGGTGCGTCCCGGGGCAACCCCGGACCGGCCGCAGTCGGCTGGGTGCTGGTGACCGGTGACGGTATCATCGAGGAGGACGGTCGGGAGATCGGAACGGCGACGAACAACCGTGCGGAGTACGAGGCGCTCGTGGCCGCGCTGGAGCGTGCCCGTGCGTTCGGGTTCGACGAGGCCGAGATCCGGAGTGACTCACAGCTCGTGGTCAAACAGGTCACGGGTATCTGGAACGTCGAGGACCCGGCACTCCGGGAGTATCGGGTCCGCGCCCGTGAGATTCTGTCGACGTTCGAGGAGTGGTCGCTCACGCACGTCCCGCGCGAGGTCAACGAGCGCGCCGACGAACTCGCAAACGAGGCACTCGAGGGGTGACAGTGATGGAGGAGACAGATACCGACAGACCGAGTGACGGAGAGCTACCGACTGGTGTGGGTGCGGAGGCCGAGCGGCTGACACGCCGGGCCCGGGAGACAGTCGACGACAGGGAACGTGCCGGTGCACTCCGGACACGGGACCGGCTGCTCGCCGACCACGGGTTCACCGCACGGGTCCGCGAGGACGACACGGGCGCGGTGTTGGTGCTCTACCCCGCCGAGTGGGTCGAAAACGACACGGTCCAGCCCGAGCGCATCGACGACACCGACCGGGGTGTCGAGCGGTCGCTGTCGGGGGCGGGCACGGACGACTGGGAGACAGTCGACACCCACAACCGGGAACTGGTCGCCGCCGTGCGGCGAGCACACGGCGACACCCACGGCGCGAACGCGACCGCCCTCGCGGACTTTGCCGGCAACCACTACGCCAAACGCATCGAGTCACTGACCGGCGAGGAGCTACAGCTGTTTCTGGACGAGTACTACCCCAGAAACGCGTGGCCGACCGACGACCAGCGAGCGGTCGTCGGGGAGTCGATACGGCTCGTCTTCGAGCAGACAGCCGCGTCTGTGCCTACTCGGCGTCTCCGATGAGCGCCTCGATGTCCGTGGCGCGCTCCTCGTCGGTGACGATGCGGTCGAACGTCCAGCCCAACTGGCTGAGCAGTGCCTCGTAGCCCTCCTCGGTGAGCGCGTACTGGTTTGTTCGTTTGTCCAGCTCGCTCTTGTCGACCAGCCCCATCTCGACGAGATCGTCGAGGTTGGGGTACAGACGGCCGTGGTTGACCTCGGACTCGTAGTAAGACTCGAGTTCGCGTTTGACCGCGAGACCGTAGCGGGCCTCCTCGGCCAGGATCGTCAGGATGTTTTGTTGGAACGCGGTGAGTTCGCGTGCGATACCGGGACTGTCAGGAATCGTCTGTGCCTCTGACACAGAAGTAACAACGGGACCGAGATACTTAACCCTTAATAGATTACGGTGAAGTTCACGTCGGAACCGCAGGACGGCGGCGAGACGGAGACGACTCTACACTGGTGAGGTGACAAGCCACCACCACGGGGCGTGTGAACCGGACCGTGTGCCTATCTCCTCTATCGGTTGAGACCGAAAGTAGTTTTTGGAACATCCCCCCAGTAGCAGATGATGACGAACCTCTGGGACGACCTCGAGACGGGCCCGGACCCACCCGAGGAGATATACGCGGTCGTCGAGTGCCTGAAAGGCGAGCGCAACAAGTACGAGTACGACAAGGACATTCCGGCGGTCGTGCTCGACCGGGTGCTGCACAGCAACGTCCACTACCCGAGTGACTACGGGTTCATCCCGCAGTCGTACTACGACGACGGCGACCCGTTCGACGTGCTCGTGCTCGTCGAGGACCAGACGTTCCCGGGTTGTGTTATCGAGGCCCGCCCGGTGGCGCTGATGGGGATGGACGACGATGGCGAGAAAGACGACAAGGTCATCGCCGTTCCGCGGGAGGACCCCCGGTACGACCACATCGAGGACCTCGGGGACATCCCGGAGCAGACACGCGCCGAGATCGCCGAGTTCTTCGAGACCTACAAGAATCTCGAGGCCGGTAAACAGACCGAGACCCTGGGCTGGGAGGACCGACAGGCCGCGCTCGACGCCATCGAGCACGCACAGGAGCTCTACGAGGAGCAGTTCGGGTAACGGCCGGCGACACCAGGCGTTTATACACTCGGCGCGAGACAACGGCGTATGCATCGGGTCATCGCGTCGAACTCGTTTGCCGAGAGCAACGTCACGGAGGAGACGGCGCTGTCGCTGTACCGCGATATGGTCCGAGCGCGTCAGTTCGACGAGCGTGCGCTGTCACTCCAGCGCCGGGGCTGGATGAGCGGCTACCCGCAGTTTCGTGGGCAGGAGGCCTCACAGGTGGGTGCCGCCCACGCCCTCGCCACGGAGGACTGGCTGTTTCCGACCTACCGGGCGAACGCGATGGAGCTCGTCCGGGGGGTGCCGGTACGGGACCTCCTGTTGTTTCGCCGCGGGCACGCGACACTGACAGACAACGACGTGAACGACTTTCCGCAGGCGGTCCCGATCGCGACACAGATTCCACACGCCGTCGGCGCGGCTATGGCCGCCGACTACCGCGGTGCCGACCACGCCGTCTGTGCGTACTTCGGTGACGGCGCCACCTCCGAGGGTGACTTCCACGAGGGGCTGAACTTCGCCGGCGTCTTCGATGCCCCGGTCGTGTTCTTCTGTGAGAACAACGGCTGGGCGATCTCGATGCCGAGCCAGCGACAGACCGCGAGCGCGACGCTCGCGGCGAAGGCACAGGCCTACGGGTTCGAAGGCGTCCAGGTCGACGGTAACGACCCGATTGCGGTGGCACAGACCGTCGGTGACGCCCTCGAGAGTGCGAAGACCGGCGACCCGGTGCTCGTCGAGAGCCTCACCTACCGGCAGGGGGCACACACGACGAGTGATGACCCCTCCCGGTACGAGCACCGCCGTCCCTCGCTCCCGGACTGGCGAACCCGGGACCCGGTCGAGCGTTACGAGGCGTGGCTCCGCGAGGGGGATGTGCTCGACGACGAGCACGCCACGGCCACTGAGACGGCGGCTACGACCGAGATAGACGAGGCGGTGACCGCCGCAGAGCAGGTGCCATCCCCCGACCCCGACGAGATCTTCGAACACGTGTACGCCGAACCGACGCGCCGACTCCGTGACCAGCGGCTGGGGATGCACAGGTTCGTCGACGAGCACGGCCACCCGGGTTCCGACCACTGAACCACCGGGCTCCGAGACTCTCTGTTGGTTTCGGCGAGTTTCACCCTCGACGAGTGTCGGCGGGGCGTAGCTGGTTACAGCGGTAGCGAGGCGAAAGCCGACGAACTCGGGTTAGAGATACTGGAGTTGGCGATTCGCCCCGACCACGTACACCTGTTCACCACAGGCGACCCGACGCTCGCCCCGAACAAGATAATGCAACAGGTCAAGGGCTACTCCTCGCGCCACCTCCGCGACGAGTTTGACTTCGGCTTGCCCTCGCTGTGGACGCGCTCGTACTTCGTCTCAAGTGCGGGCGACGTATCCAGCGAGGTCATCGAGGAGTACATCGACGCCCAAGCAGGTGAGTAGTCGTGCAACGGAACGTCTCGACCACGGTGCGGGTCAAACTCCACTCGCTGACCAACAGGAAAGCCGACCTGCTCGCCCGTGAGTACGAGGCGTTCCAGACCGAGGTACACGGCGGAGACGCTGACCTCTACTCCGCGACCGACCAGCAGGCGTCGAAAGTCCAGCGACAGAAAGACCCGAACCCAGACACCGAACAGCCTGTCGTTCTCCGCAACGACGTGTTCGACGTGTCCTACGACGAGGACACCGTTCTCTCGTCGTGGTGGGTCAAAGTCCCCGTCTACGACCCCGAGCGTGGACGAGGCAACTCCGTCTGGTGCCCCGCCCACGTCCCACAGAAGGACGAACAACTCGTCCGTGAGGGCAACGTTCGGGACAGCGAACTGGTGCGCAGTGACGATGA
>JAQCNM010000041.1 GCA_028275025.1 Halovenus sp. | reverse complement strand
GGTATCTCGACGTTCCGGGTCGGCATGTAGCTGTTGCCGACGGCTTTTATGCCTTCCCAGGCCCACTCGTCGTCCTGGTTCGCGATCGACTCACCGGTCTCGGTCTCGCCCTCGACGACACGGGCGACCGCGAGGATGTCCACCTCGGTGAGAATGCCGGTGACACCCGTCTCGGTGAGCACGATAGCGTATGGTACGCCCGCGTACGCGAGTTCCCGTTCCGCGACAGGCAGGGGTGTGTCGCGGTAGACGGCGTTGACCGTCTCGGTCGCGACGTCGTCGACGGTCAGGTTTGCCCCTGCACCACGTGCGATTGCACGCACGATGTCGGTGACGGTGACGATCCCCGCCAGTCCGTCGTCGTCAGCAACGGGGAGCCGACGCTCCCCTGCCGTCAGCATCCGCTCGGTGACGGCCGTGAGCGGCGTCTCCGTGGCCGTCGGCTCTATCTCGTCGGCCAGCAAGGCGAGTTGGTACTCGTCGGGATACTCGATGAGGGCATCCCGCGAGACGATACCGCGGTACACCTCACCCTCCGGGGTCTGTTTGAGAGCTGGCACAGACGAGAACGCCCTGTCCTGCAGATACTCAAGCGCGTCGTCCCGCGTGCCGGGAATCTCCACGGAGACGACCGCCTCGCGCGGGGTCATGACGTCTTCGACGTTCATTCGTGTCAGTACTCTCACCCCCACCCACTAAGACCTTGCACATTCGCTGGCCGACACGACCCCGGCGACAGTCGGGCAGGGGTCGGGCTGTAGACCGGCGGGTAGTAGGGGGAAAATCGAACGAGAGGGCGTCATCCGTCGCGGGTCTAACCCGCGGTCACAGGTCGACGCTCGCCTCCTCCTCGGCGGCAACTTCCGCGGGTCGGGCCTCCAGTGTCATCTTCTGGATCTCGACCCGGCGAAGCGGGTATATCGTCTTTGCCTCGTTGTAGATGGCAGAGGAGAGTCGCCCTTCGACGACGCTGTCTGCGAGGTCCGCGAACGTGCGCTCGGCGGTCGCCGCCTGCACGCGGTCGATCATCGTCCGGCGGATCGCCTTTTCTTGGCTCTCGTCGGCGGACTTCGTTGTCAGCGCGACCGGTTGGACCTGAACCCGGTAGTCGTCGGCGGTGAGTCCCGTCACGTAGGCGGCCACCTTCGAGGAGCCACGCCGCACGAGACTCCGCATGTAGTCGCGGGTCATCTCGTGGCGGATGAACTCTGTGTAGGCCGTGTCGCTCGCCATCTCCGTGATACGGAAAGTCAACTTCGTGTTGTTCCCGCTCGCGTCGTTGCGGAGGTCCGCGAGCGTCGTCTCGATGGTCCGTCCGAGCGCCTGATCGGGTTCCTCGGCGACGGTCTGTCCGATCTTCGCCCGGTCGAACTGCTCCGGTGCGAGCACCGTGTACCAGCGTTTCTCCTGTTTCTGCTTGGATACTGATCTATCACTCATGTGTATCTGTTGGACTGTGTCTGTCCGGTTCGGTCGTCGTGCTCCCCGTTGAGGCCCCGTCGATATCCGTGTTGTGGTTGCGCTCCCGGTTCGGGGCGGCGTCGAGAGCGGAGTCGGCAACCCGGGCCGCCACCTGCAGGTTGACAACGTAGTCGTCGACCGTCGACTGGAGCCCGCCGGTCGTCCCACGCGTCACGGTCGTCACGACGCGGCTCCCGTCGACCCGTGTGTCTATCTCGTCTGTGTTGTCCGGCTGGACTGCCCGTGCGAGTATCGTCGCCGTCTCGCGGTCACCGTGGTCGGTTTCGAGACGCATCCCCCGGGTGGTGTCCGGCTCGGTCATACTGCCTCCCGGACCGCGAGGACGAACCCGCTCGACTCGCAATCGAGACGGGCACGACCGCGCAGGGTGGTCCCGGCCGCCTCCGCGGCGACGGTGTCGGCCGCCGTCTCGATTGCCACACCCGCGTCGACCCCGGCGTCCGGGGTCGCGAGCAGTGCCGCCTCGTCTCCGTCGACGACGAGCACGACCGGTTCCGGCGAGCGATAGTCACGGGTGAGCCGGGCGACAGTACCGACCGGGGTGTTGCTGTCACAGCGGACTACGAACAGGCCATCGTAGCGGCCGGTGCGTGCCTCGCGAACGGCGGTGTGTGCACAGTCTGCGTGCTCGCGCCAGGCCGACAGTACCGCCAGGTCGGCCCCGAGCGCGAACGCGACGGCCCGGCCGGGCTGACTCCGTGCGAGCGTGTCGAGCACGTCACCGTAGCCGCCGACAGTCCCGACGGGCCCGCCGAGACGAGGCCTGAGCAACCGCTCGACCGCCGCCGTTCCCCGGGCCACCCCGGCGGGGTCACCGGCTACGGCGAGCGCGACCGCCGACGCCACCGCCCGGCCGTCGTCGAGACCGGCGAGCAGGTCGCGGGTGTCGGGAGCCGACCCCGAGAACGGGGCGTGCACGAGCGTCGAGTGTGCCAGGCCCGCTGTGGTGTCTGTCGGCACCGCGACACCGGGTCTTTGTTCGACATCTGCGGCGGCGAGCAACTGCTCGTCGGGGTCGTGACCGGCGGCGACTGTCCCGGCCAGTGCCAGCACGACAGCGTCGGCCGGGGTCGACGGGTCGAGTTCGCGAACGACCGCGAACGCGGTGTGACTGGCCGGGTCACCGTCGGTCCCGATCACTATATCCGCGGCGGCGACCGGTCGGCCGAGCGCGACGGTCACGTCGGCCTCCGTGTTCCGGGCGGCCGTGTCGGGAAGCGAAACCACCGATATCTGGTGGGCAACCCCCTGTCGTTCGAGCGCGTCGGCGAGCAGTGCGGCCGCGGCGACCCCGTCACCGGTTCCCGCCGCGACCAGTCTGGCGAAGTTCGCCTCGCACAGTCTGACCGCGATGTCACTGGCGGCCCTGCTGTCGGCAACAGGGCCACCAGCGGTCGACATCAGAGTAGGTCCTTTGCGTCTGCGACGCTGTAGGAGAACGTCTCGTCGAGTTCGTCACCGCGGTAGTAGTCCACCAGTCGACGGATCTTCGCCTCCGTGTTCTGGAGTGCCCGCTTGTTCTGGTAGTCGGTTGGGTTCTCACGGAGGTGCTCGTCGAGGCGTGCCGCCCGCTCCATCAGATTCCGGAGATCCTCGGGAAACTCCGGGTCGGCCCCGTGGTCGTCGAGTATCTCGGTTAGCTTCTTTCCCGTCGCCAGCTTCACGTCCGGGATCGGTGTTCCCGTGACGCCCTCGTCACGCAGCAGGACGCCGATCTCACTCGGGCTGTGGCCCTGCTCGGCCAGGTCGACGACGTGTTGTTCGATTGTCTCAGGGTCGACATCACTCCACTCGGGTGGGTCGTCTGCCGCCGGCTTGTCCGAGTCGGACGAGCCACGACGGCGTGTGTGCATTCGTGCCATTGTTTTGATTGGAACTGCACGGGCCGCCCCGTGACGGTTCGGTACACCCCGTCGACGGGCGGCTACTGGTAGTCGACACCGCCGCAATCCCGAGCCGTCCAAGCAGACGGCGCGTCAGAGTTGCGGCCGTGCGTTCCTGTATGAACAGACCGCTCCCGTGCTATTACTTTCTTCGGTCGGCGTCGCGGTCACGACGGCGGTGGTCTCAGCCGTCCCCCTCCTCGTCGACGATGACCAGTTCGCCGCCGTCGACAGCCACGTTGACGAGTGTCTTTGGCTCGTAGTCGGTGTCTTCGAGCTTGTTTCCGCCGCCGACTTTCTTTATGACGATGACCGTATCGACCAGCTCCGCGCCGATGTCTTCGAGTGCGGGCAGCAACGCCGAGAGTGTCCCCCCCGTCGAGAGCACGTCGTCGAGCACGAGCAACCGGTCGCCCTCGTCGACGTCGTTTATGTAGAGGTTGCTCTCCTCGTAGCCGGTGGCCTTCGAGAGAGACACCTCGCCGTCGAGCCCGTAACCACGCTTGCGCACCACCACCAGCGGGATATCGGTCATCAGCGACACCGCCGTGGAGATGTGAATCCCCATCGCCTCCGGGGCAACGATCTTGTCGACATCCGCCAGGTCGGCCTTGCGGATGATGCGGATGACAATCTCCCGCATCAGCTCCGGCCGCAACATCGGCACGCCGTCGCTTATCGGATGAACGAAGTAGTGATAGCCCTCCTTCTCGATGATAGGTGTCTCCTCCAGGGACTCGGTCAGCCGGTTCATGCCAGGGATACTCCCACGTGGTGCAAAAGCCTGCTGACTCTGGCAGACAGCAGACGGGCCTATGTTCAAAAAAACTGGTCGGCCCCGGCTGCCGAGACGCCACGTGTCCGAGGGGGCGGGACAGCCAGATTGAACCGCGGGTGTTTTACTATCAGAACAAGTACGAGCGTTAATGAGTCAAGAACGGGACAGACCAGCAGGCGACCTCCGTCAGACCGGGATGTCACTGAAACACGACCGCGAGTGGGATTACGAACTCGAGCGCATCGTCGAGGCGGTCGAGGAGCGCGACGCAGAGACGGTCGGACTGCAGTTTCCGGAGGGGCTGAAACGCCGTGGCCCCGGGGTCGCCGACGACCTCCGCGGGCTACTCCCCGACAGTGTGTCGGTGATGATCTCCGGCCAGCCCTGTTACGGCGCCTGTGACCTGGACACCTACATGATGAAGCGAACCGACGTGTTCGCTCACTTCGGCCACTCGCCGATGAAGCAGTCTGACAAGATAATCTACGTCCCGTTGTTCTCCAACGTCGAGGTGTTGCCGATTGTCGACAGCGCCATCGGGGACGAGCTCGCCACCCCGGAGGAGGACCCCGACGTGGGGCTGGTGACGACGGCCCAACACATGAACCACTTCGACGAGATGCAGGAGTACCTGGAGTCCGAGGGGTACACGGTCCACACCCGGCGCGGTGACGAGCGACTCACCCACGAGGGGCAGGTACTGGGCTGTAACTACGCGTCCGCCGAGGTCGACGCAGACCAGGTGCTGTACGTCGGCGGCGGCAAGTTCCACCCGCTCGGACTCGCGATGGAACACCCCGACAAGCACGTCGTCATCGCCGACCCTGTCAACAACGTCGTGACGGTGGCCGACAACGAGCAGTTCATGAAACAGCGCTACGCCGCCGTTCACAAGGCGATGGACGCCGACACGTGGGGGGTGATCTACTGCACGAAGATCGGTCAGGGTCGTCTGGAGGAGGCAAAGGAGATGGTCGACGCGAACGAGAACGCATACCTCATCACGATGGACGAGGTGACACCCGACCGCCTGCGCAACTTCGGGCTAGACGCCTACGTGAACACCGGCTGTCCCCGTATCACCACCGACGACGGCCCGCAGTTCCACTCGCCGATGCTCACACCCGGCGAGTACAAGATCGCCATCGGCGAGAAACCCCTCGACAGCCTCGAGTTCGACACCTTCCACGGAACCTGGTGAGCGATTCCCCGCGGTTGCCGTCACCCGCCCCGTGAGCGGGCACACCACGACGGCACACTCCATCCGTCTGTCACCGGTTCTCACAGCAGCGGAAACTCGGGAGGACGAGCACACCGACCAGAGAGGGGAGTGCAAGGGCCAGCACGAGGAAGAACCCGAACGGCTGGAAGAGGGGTGTAGACGTAGCGTGGCAAACCCCACACTGGGGGTGAGAACACTCCCGAGCAGGGCACCGCGCCCCGCAGCGTCGTCGGGCTACCGGAACACCGTCTGCAAGCGACGGTAGAGCCGCGTCATCGAGAGCACACCCCGGGCGTACAGGCTGTCTGGGACGAGTGGAGGCGTGTCGACGGGGCCGATGCGGGAGGTGCTCACCGTTCTCGGCTCGACGTAGCGTTTCAGCCCCTCCGGGCCGTGTCTGTGGCCGATGCCGGAGTCACCGGTGCCGCCCATCGGCGCGCCGGGGGCGGCGTACCCCGCGACGTACGCGTTGTTGACGTTGACCGTCCCGCAGTCGATGCGGCGGGCGATGTCGACACCACGTTGCCGGTCACCGGTGAACACGGCCGCGTTCAGGCCGTAGACCGAGTCGTTTGCCGCCTCGACGGCGGCCTCGGCCGACGGAACGGGCTCGACACGGACCACCGGCCCGAACGTCTCCTCACACGCCGGGAGTGAGTCGTCGGGAACGTCGGTCAGCACCGTCGGCTCGTAGACGAACGGGCCGACGTCTGGCCGCTCGCGTCCGCCGACCTGGACGGTAGCACCGCGCTCGCGGGCGTCGGCCACGTGCTCGGCGACCCGTTCGAGCTGGTCCCCATCTATCAGCGAGCCGACGTCGGGCCCGTAGCCGTGTGTCAGTCCCAGTGAGAGCTCGGCCGTCGCCTCGACGAACCGGGCCAGAAACGGCTCGTAGCGCGGCTCCTCGACGTAGATACGCTCGGCGGCGAGACAGAGTTGGCCCGCGTTCCGAAACGAGCCGACGAGCGCACCGCGGACCGCCTGTCCGATGTCGGCGTCGGCCAGCACGAGCAGCGGGTTCTTGCCGCCGAGTTCCAGCGAGCAGTCGACGAGGTTGCGACCCGCCTGTGCGGCGACGGTCCGTCCGGTCTCTGCACCCCCGGTGAAGGTGACGTGGTCGACACGCTCGACGAGCGCGGACCCCACCTCGGCCCCGTCGCCGGTGATGATCTGACAGACCGCCTCGGGGAGACCGGCCTCGACGAGCAGGTCACGGAGTCGGAGCGCGGTGTACGGGGTCCGGTCGTCGGGTTTGAGCACGACGGCGTTGCCGGCGACCAACGCCGGGATGGCGTCGACAATCGAGAGGGCGACGGGGTAGTTCCAGGGTGTGATAACACCGGCCACCCCGACGGGGTCGTACTGTACCTCGGCGGTGGTCAGCAACGGGAGCGCCGGCCGGCGGCGCTCGTCGGCCAGCAGCGCCGGCGCGGTCTCGGCGTAGTAGTTTGCCCAGATCGGCGGATCTATCACCTCCTCGACGGCGTCTCGGCGTGCTTTGCCGGTCTCTAGCTGGATGAGGTCGAGCAGGCCCCCCTGATTCTGCTCGACGAGAGCCGCGAACCGGTCGAGCACTGCCACCCGCTCGTCGACCGGGCGGGCCGCCCACGCCTCGGCGGCCTCCCGGGCCTGCCGAACCGTTCTATCGACTGCCGCCTCCCCGAGTCGCGGGACCGTTCCGAGTGGCTCGTCGACCGCCGGAGCCCTGACCGTGACCGGGTCGGAGTCCGAGTGTCCGGCGACGCTGGCGGCGAGTCGGTCGAGACGGTCGGGGTCCCAGCGCGTCCCCTCGAAGGTCGACACGTCCGGCGCGGCCGTGGGGTGTTCTGTAGACATACACCCTCTCGGGTGGCTGGTTTCCTCAGTGTTCCGTTCGACCGCGGGTCGTCACGACCGGGACCTGGGGGCCGTGGTCGACAGCCGTTACTCGGTGACGGGGCTCACCCGCCGGAGCGCAGCCGAGAGTAGAACAACGGCGACGACCAGCCCGAGCACGGCCGTCAGGGGCTGTCCGCCGGTCGCGGTCTCGTGGACAGCAAGCCCCGCGACGACGAGCCCGAGACCGACGAGTCCGCCGGCCGCCGCGTGCAGAACCTCGAGCCGCAGGGTCTCTGCCGCCCGGCCGAGCTGGTCGCCGAGTGTGAGTGCCGTGCTCCCGAGGTCGAGCGCCAACAGCCCACCGGTGACACCGACCAGTGTCGGGAGCACCGGTGCACCGACGAGCCCACCGGCCAGCGCCCCGGTGACGAGCATCCCGCTCCCCGCGGTGACCCCGCGTTGGGCCCCGGCGGCGAGCCCCGCTGCGAGTGCGAGCCCGCCGAGCAGGCAGATACCGAGGGCAAACGGCGAGTAGAGACCAGCCCCGGTCGTGAGAACCGCCGCACAGAGGGCGAGCACACTGCTGGCTCGTGTCGGGGCGCGGTCGATCCGGTTGAGCGGGTCGTCGGTGCTCATCGGCCCGTCACCTCTCTCCGGAGCACCGTCTCGAGCGGTGTCGAGGGGTCCCAGTCGAGCACCGGTATCCCCGCACTCCGGAGGGCTCCGAGCAACAGCCGTCGTCGGGCAGACAGCAGTCGTCGACCCGGTGTGTTGGCGGCCGTGGGGTCCGGGCTGAGAACGGTCGTCGGGTAGCCGTACGCCTCGAGTTGGCGGACGATGCGGACTGTCTTTGGCTCGAGTAGCGGCGAGAGCACCAGCAGTTGGGTGTCGGCCGGAAGCTGTGTGCGGAGTCGTGGAATCCAGTACCAGGGCCGCGCCTCGGTCCCGCCGCCGTTGAACGCCGGTGCCGTCGCCAGGCGCTCTCGGCCCTGCTTTCGGTGACGGCGGCCGGTGTCGGGCGCGAGGTAGAACTCGCCGGCACCAAACGCGGCGATACCGACCTGGTGGCCGTCGTCGAGAAGTGTCGGGAACAGCCGCTGTGTCGCCTCGACCGACCGCTCTACGGCGTCTGGAGCCGCCGGGTCGGTCCCGGCTCGCGCACTCCGGCGCGTGTCGACCAGCAACACCACCCGAGTCGCCCGTTCGGGACGGAACTGCACCGTCGTCAACTCGCCGGTTCGGGCCCGCCGGTTCCAGTCGATGCGTGTCAGGCTGTCCCCGGGATGGTACTCCCTGACGGTGTGGAACTCGGTACCCTCACCGCCGGTGTGGGTCGACACCGTTCCGGCGTACCGGGTCTGTTGTCGTCGCAACGGCACCGGTGCCTGGACAGGTGTCGGCGACGGGACCACCTGCACCGTCGCCGTCGCCGGCACGAGCCGCTCGGTCTCGGCCGAACCCGACAGGTTGCGACCGACAACGAGCACCGGGTCGAACTCGTGTGCGCCCGCCGTCGCGGTCACCGAGTACGAGAACGTGACCGACTCGCCGGCCCGCAGCACGGCCCCGTGCCGGGGTGAGCCCTCGGACACCGCGAGCGACCCGGGAACACCGTCGACAATCCTGAGATCCGGACAGAACCCGCCGCGGTTGGTGAGCGTCACCGTCACCTGGACCGTGTCGCCGGGGTCGGGGTCGGTGTCGCTCAGCGAGCGGGCGGCCGACAGGTCGAGGGGGTCGAGTGGTGTCAGGCGGGCGTAAGCCGCGTAGCCGAGACCGATCACCCCGCCGAGCAGCACACTGGGCGACTCGGCGAGTAGACCCACCCCGACACAGACGAGCACGACCAGACTGACACCGGTCCAGTGACCCGTCTGGGTGGCGACACTGTCGGCACGACCGCCGGTCCGGACCGTGACTGGCCCGTCGAGCGGCACGCAAGCGGTGTCGGCGTCGTCGGACGTGACACCGGCGGCCGCCGCGATAGCGTCGACCGTCCGGCGACGGCTCCGCTCCCGTGCGGATTCGGTCGCAAAGAGCCGGTGGATACTGAACCCCGGCTCCACCTCGCTGTGGTCGGCGAGGTAGTTCGCGGCGCGGTTGTCGTCGGTCCAGCCACCCGTAGCCACCCGCTCGCGTGCCACCGACAGGTCGAGCCCCCGGTGTCTCGACAGAACGGCGACCGCCGCTGTCTTGAGCCGGCGACGGGGGGCCTCGAACCTGCCACCGTAGAGGTCCTCTGGCCCCGGAAACCGGTCGAGTATCTCCGACCTGTCGGTGTCCGGAGACCGGGACGGGGTGGGTATCTCCACGTCGGGGGTGTCGGCGTGTGTCCGTTGCCGGTTCCAGCGACGGGCCGCGAGCACCACCGCGTACAGCAGTGTCACGACCGCAAACGCCGTGACCAGCAGCTCCGAGCGCGGAACCGGGACGGTCCCGGGTGCGAGCAGTTCGACGGCACCGACACCGAACAAGCCGAGCCCGGCCACGAGCAACAGCCGCGACCAGTTCACTGTTCGGCCCCGTACCGCGACTCGATCCGCCGGAGCACCGTCACCGCACGGCGTTCCCGGTCGTCTGTTACTGCCTCCCCGCCGTACCGGACAGTCTCGAACAGTGCTGTCAGTTCCCGCACGTCGTCGGGTGCCAGCCCGGCCTCGACGGCACGGGTCTCGAACTCGCGGGGGGTGGTGGTCGCCTCGCGTTCGATGTCCAGCCGGGTCGTCATCTCCTCCCAGGCGCGGTAGATCTCGTTGTCCGCCGCTGTCTGGTCAGTGTCGGCCTCGATTCGGTCGGCGGCCCGGCCGGCGATCTCGCCGAGCGATGTCGCGGACGGCTCCTCGGAGCCGGCCCCCTCCGTCTCGGTCGACGCCGCACGCGAGTCACCGACGGCCCGCCCGACCGTCGAGTACGCGACCAGCAACAGGGCGAGAAAGACCACGGTGAGCAACAGGGCCGAAACCGGTGACCCGTCGCTCTCGCCGCCGCCACCCTGGTCGGACGCTCCGGCTCCGGGCTGTGCACCGTCACCGGGTTGGCCGGTACCGGTCTCGCTCGACACGAACGGCTGGAGCTCGATATCCTGAATCACCAGCCCGAACAGGAGAATCCCCGCGAAGACAGCCAGAGACACGACCAGCCGCCGGCGTTCGAACAGTGCCATGTACACCAGTGACGCGAGCACTAGGAGGCCGGCGACGGCGAGTACCAGGGGCTGAATGGCGTTGAGAGACGGTGGGTCCGTCGCGTCGGGGTCGGCCTGTTCTACGTCGGGTCCGCCACCAGACCCCGTGTCGGGTCCGCTGTCACCCGACGGACGCTCCGAGCTGGTGAGGGTCGCGGCGGAGAGACCGAGTGCGAGGACACCCAGTACGAGGATACCGAGGACGGTCAGGGTTCGGCGGTCCACGGTCACGCTGGGGTTTCCCGGCAAATAGCGTTAACGGGCTCGGCAGACTGTCTCGGTCTGTGGCCGCCAACGCTGTGGTGTGTGACCGGGAGAAACTGACAATCCCCTGTGGCCGTGTGTGTCTGCCGGCAGCCGGTGATTGGTCGGCATCAGAGAGATCGGGCCGCCACGCATCGGAGCTCAGGGCTGTTGTGTACAGACGAAAGCAGTCCGGGGCCGGGTCGCGTCGGGCGGGCTGTCTCGACCCGGTTCTCCGGTGTGTCACCGCCGCTGTCGTCTCGTGCCCCCGGACCGTGACGGCTGTATCTCGCATTCGGGGTCGGCCTCGTCGAGTCACCCGGATGGTAGCTAGTGTCCGGGGGCGGAGTCCAGTTCTGAGTCGCTCACATCGGACAGATGACCCCGGGACCTGGCCGTTTCGAGAGCCATCCGGCGGTGTGGTCGACCAGGTCGGTCGAGACGAGCGAAAGATACTCTCCCGACAGACACCACGAGTAGGCTAGACGACACCGAGGGGAGCCAGCAGTCGGGTGAAGCGTGTCGGTACACCGATGTAATTGCTCACTCGGGGTGACCAGCGGGTGCACAGCACACTCCGGTGTGGTGTGAGGAGGATGGGTTAGGGTGTACACACTCCCAGAAGTTTTAAGTTGAGGTAGCACTTACAAAAAGATGACGAAGACGTTTTTCCGGGCTCCCGCCCGGCGACCACGCAATGACCGACACGACCACGAGACGCTACACGCGCGAACGCACAGACGAGGAAACAGAGGCCGAAGAGGAGTCGACGGCCGAGGAGCACGCGGTCTGTCCGGAGTGCGGGGGGAATCTTGCAACCGACACCGAGCACGGCGAGACAGTCTGTGAGGACTGTGGGCTGGTTGTCGAGGAGGACGAGATCGACCCCGGTCCGGAGTGGCGCGCCTTCGACTCCCGCGAGAAAGACGAGAAATCGCGCGTCGGTGCCCCCACCACGAACATGATGCACGACAAGGGGCTGTCGACCAACATCGGCTGGCAGGACAAGGACGCATACGGCAACACCCTCTCCAGTCGCCAGCGCGAGAAGATGCAGCGGCTGCGGACCTGGAACGAGCGGTTCCGCACCCGTGACTCGAAAGAGCGCAACCTCAAACAGGCACTCGGCGAGATCGACCGGATGGCCTCCGCGCTCGGTCTCCCCGAGAACGTCCGCGAGACGGCGAGTGTCATCTACCGCCGCGCACTCGAGGAGGACCTCCTGCCGGGTCGCTCCATCGAGGGTGTGGCAACGGCGTCGCTGTACGCCGCCGCCCGAAAGGCCGGAACCCCCCGCTCGCTCGACGAACTCACGAAGGTCTCCCGCGTCGACAAGGACGAGATCGCCCGAACCTACCGGTACATCGTCCGACAGCTGAACCTCGAGATACAGCCGGCGGACCCCGAGAGCTACGTTCCGCGGTTCACCTCCGACCTCGGACTCTCCGAGGAGGTCGAGCGCCGCGCCCGTCAGCTACTCGACAACGCGAAACAACAGGGGGTCCACTCTGGCAAGTCCCCGGTCGGTCTCGCCGCCGCCGCCGTCTACGCGGCTTCGCTGCTCACGAACGAGAAGGTCACCCAGAGCGAGGTCAGCGAGGTTGCGAACATCTCCGAGGTGACGATCCGCAACCGCTACCACGAACTGCTCGAAGCCGAGGAGAACGCCGTCGGACTCTGACTGTCTCGGATACACTCTTTTTGCGAGTGGGTTTTTCCTCTGGTCTGACGTTTCCGGCTCGATACCCGGTGACGCCGCGTTACCCGGCGTGACTGTCCCGAAGCCACGGGCCCTATCCCGGAGCGGTGGCACACGCCCTGTCGGCCCGGAGCTCCCGGAGCCACCGATACATTCATTAGCTCCAGCAGTGAACGTTGAGTGTGTCAAACAATGTCAATGGGAGCCTACGACGAGGCGGAACACGAGCGCCGTGAGCGCAAAGCGAGCACGGTGGATACGGAGTTCGAGGACGAGCGCACCGAGTATCGCGGCCGTGTAGAGTACGAGGGGGAGGACTCGACCGAGCAGTTGCTCGACCAGTTCAAGCAGATACAGTCGGAGTGAGCCGGCGTCGGGCCGAAGAAACACAGAGTCGTCGTGA
>JAQCNM010000038.1 GCA_028275025.1 Halovenus sp. | reverse complement strand
ACGACAGTCTGGTCGTCGCGACGTACGGTGCGTTTCTCGACGCACCGTCGGTGAGTCCGGGCGAGTTCGTGAAACAGGAGTTCGAGTCGGAGTTCGACACGACACTTGTCTGGCAGTCGCCGCCGGGGGAGGCGAACCACTACATCCAGCGCGAGCAGGAGGGCGTGGGTATCGACGCCGACGTCTATCTCGGCCTCAGTACAGGCGAACTCGTCCGTATCGACGACGAACTCGACACGTCGTTGTTTGCCACCGCCCCCGACGTCGAGGGAACAGACAGTCTCAGGAAGGGGTTAGAGTTCGACCCCGAGGGCCGGGCGGTTCCGTTCAACACCGGCTACATCTCGCTGGTCTACGACAGCACGGTAGTCGAGGCTCCGGAGACGTTCGACGGACTCCTCGACCCGGCCTACGATGGCCAGTTGCTCGCCCAGAACCCGAGTACGTCGAGCCCCGGACGGGCGTTCATGCTGCACACGATCAACGAGTTCGGAACCGACGGGGAGTACACCTACCTCGATTTCTGGTCGGACCTGCAGGACAACGGGGTGACCATCCTCGGCTCCTGGGGCGACGCATACGCGGCGTTCAACGATGCCGGGGAGGCACCGATGGTCGTCTCGTACTCGACCGACCAGGTTTTTGCCGACGCCGACGGTGCGGACCTCGCGGAACACCAGGTGCGGTTCCTGAACGACCAGGCATACGCGAACCCCGAGGGGATGGCGATGTTCGAGGACGCAGACGAGGAGCTCGCCCAGCAGTTCATGGAGTTCATCCTCCGCCCGGAGATACAGGGTGAGATCGCCCAGCAAAACGTCGTCTTTCCGGCGACCGACAACGCCGAGCTCCCCGCGGACTACAACGAACTGGCACAGGAACCGCCCGAGCCGGTCACGTTCTCCTACGAGGAGCTTCGGGGCTCGGTCGAGACGTGGATCGACGACTGGGAGCGTGAGATCGCCGGGTAAGGCCCTCCCGTGACAGACACACCCGACGGAGACCCGGCGACCGGCCACGACCAGCAGCCGGACGACGCCCGTGGTCTGGTCGACAGAGTAGAGCGCCGTGGGCTCTCTGTGCTCGCCGTCGTGACGGCCGCGGTGTTGCTGGTCATGTTCTACTACCCCGTCGGGACGGTTCTCGTCGAGGCGGTGTTCGTGGACGGGGCGGCGACGGCTCGTCCGTTTCTGGATATCCTGCGTGACCCGTTCTACCTCGGGGACCTCGCGGCGCTTTTCGACGGTCGACCACCCGCCGATGTCGTCTCCGACGCGATCTCGGGTGGTCCCGACTTCGGTCTCGTCGGATTCACCGTCTATCAGGCGCTGCTCTCGACGGTGGCGAGTGTCACACTCGGTGTGCCACTCGCCTACGTTCTGGCCCGCTACGAGTTTCCCGGCCGGCAGACGCTGCGGTCGCTGACTATCCTCCCTTTCGTGCTCCCCTCGATAATGGTCGCGACCGGGTTCCGCGCCGCGTTTGGTGCCGACAGCCCGCTCAACGGGGTGCTCGGGCTGGTCGGCCTCGGTCCCGTCGACCTGTTGTTCACACTCGAGGCTGTCGTTATCGCCCACGCGTTCTACAACGCGCCGCTGGTCGCGCGGGTGACCGTCGCGGCCTGGGAGTCTGTCGACGCGAGCGCCGTCGAGACCGCCCGGAGTCTGGGGGCGAGCCCGCTGCGAGCGTTCCGGGACGTCGTGGCCCCGCAGCTGTACCCCTCGGTGTTGATGGGGGCCGCCCTTAGTTTCGTGTTCACCTTCGGCAGTTTCCCGATCGTGCTCGCGCTGGGTGACGCCGAACTGATGACCGTCGAGGTGCGGGTGTTCCGACTCGTCGAGAGCCTCGACTACGCCGAGGCGGCGGCACTCGCTATCGTCGAACTGCTCATCTCGCTGGGTGTGCTGTACGGCTATCTGCGGTACGAGGCGCGCCAGTCGGCACGGGCCCGGGAGATACGCCCGCTCCCCCGGCGGCGGTTCGTCCCGGACTCGCTGTCTGTGCGCACACTTCTCCCGCGGGCAGGACTCGTCGTGTACGCCGTTGTCGCGCTCGTGGTGTTCGTCCTCCCTATCGCGAGCATGGTACAGGCGAGTTTCACCGACACCGGCGGGCTGACACTCGACAACTACCGGTTCCTGCTGGAGCGTCAGGCCGAGGCGGCGGCCTTTCAAGTCCAGCCCTGGCCGGCCGTGCGCAACTCCCTGTTGTTTGGCGCGGCGTCGCTGCTGGTCGCGGTCCCGATGGGTGTGACTGTCGCCGTCCTCACCACCCGTGGCTACCGGGGTCGGAAACTCGTCGATGCCGTGGCGATGGCACCGCTCGCGGTGTCGGGTATCGTCGTCGGAATCGGAATTTTGCGGGGGCTGGTCTTCGGTATCGAGATCGGACCGACCCGCCTCGTCGTCGGCGGTGTGGCGGCGGTTGTCGCCGCCCACGCTGTCGCCGCTTACCCGTTCGTCGTCCGGACGGTGGCACCGGGGCTCGAACGCATCGACGGGACGCTCGTTGAGTCGGCTCGTGCGCTCGGTGCGTCCCGCACGCGTGCCCTGGTCGATATCGAACTGCCGCTCATCTGGCCGGGGGTCGTCGCCGGGGCGGCCTTCGCGCTGGCCATCTCGATGGGTGAGTTCTCCTCGACGGTCGTTCTCGCCACCGGGACCGACTGGTACACGATGCCGGTTGCGATCGAACGGTTCATCGGTCGTCGGCTCGGACCGGCCACCGCGATGGGTGTCGTCTTGCTGGTCGTCACGAGCGCCAGTTTCCTCGTTATCGACCGGCTGGGAGGTGAGTACCGTGACGGGCTCTGAGCCGGCGGTCGAACTCGACGGCGTCACCCGCCGCTACGCCGAGACGACCGCCGTCAAGGCGGTCTCTCTCACGGTCCGCGAGGGGGAGTTTTTCACCCTGGTCGGTCCCTCGGGCTGTGGCAAGACCACGACACTCCGTCTGCTCGGCGGCTTCGACTCACCGACCGCCGGAGCCGTCCGGTTGGCTGGCGAGAACGTCTCCGGGGTTCCCCCCGAGAACCGCGATATCGGCATCGTCTTCCAGAACTACGCGCTGTTCCCGACGATGACCGTCCGGGAGAACGTCGCCTACGGCCTGAACTTCGCCGATCCCCCGGACGGCGGGTCGACCGCCGACCGCGTCGCGGAACTGCTCGACCTGGTCGACCTCGCGGGGATGGGTGAGCGCGACCCGACGGAGCTCTCGGGTGGACAGCAACAGCGGGTGGCACTCGCCCGTGCGCTCGCCCCCGGACCGCAGTTGCTCCTCCTCGACGAACCGATGAGTGCACTCGACGCGCGACTGCGCGAGCGGCTCCGGGTCCAGCTTCAGGCGATCCAGACCGAACTCGGCATCACCACGGTGTACGTCACCCACGACCAGGAGGAGGCGCTCGCAATCTCCGACCGGGTGGCGGTCATGCGCTCGGGACGGGTCGAGCAGGTCGGCGAACCGCGAGCGGTCTACCGCCGGCCCGAGACCCGCTTCGTCGCGGCCTTTCTCGGCGACAACAACGTCCTCGACGGGACGGTGCTCGACGTGACCGACCGTGGAGACGGCGTCCGAGCCACCGTCCGTGTCGACGGAACAGAGCTGGTGGTACGAGCCGACGACCGCCGGCCGGTACCGGGCGACCGCCTCAGCTTCTGTGTTCGCCCGGAGGCACTCGTCGTCGACGGTGCGACGAACACACTGACCGCCACTGTGCAGAGCACCGAGTTTCTCGGTGAGACGACCCGCGCCCACCTCGACTGGGGGGGGACCGAGCTGCTCGCCCGGACCGCCGTCCCGCTCGACGGCAGCGTCACGCTCGGGTTCGACCCCGCCGACGCACACGTCGTCGCCGTCGAGTGAACCCGGTCTTTGAGCCAGCAAAACAGTGATGTGTCCCCTCCCCGTAATCGCATACATGTCAACTGTAGAGATACCCCGGTGGGCAGTCATCTCGACAGGGTGTGCTCGATGCTCACCGGGGGAGTGGTGAGTGTGCTCCCCGAGACGGTGTCGGTCCCCGTGATGGGGGTGGTCTCGGCGGTCCAGGCGGGCGCGTTCTGGGGTGCTGTCGTGCTGCCGATGGTTTCTCTCCCGATGCTCGTCACCAGTCTCGACACCCGCGACGGCCGACTCCTGTTCGTGGCCCTGGTCGTGCTGAACGTCGTGTTGCTCGTTCTCGGTCACCGCCACCGGGCCGGGTGAGGAAAGCTTGATTGTTCGGCCGGCCGACAGTCGGGGTATGAGCGAGGAGACCCTGTTCACCCGCATCGTCGAGGGCGAGATTCCGAGTCACACCGTCTACGACGACGAGACGACGTACGCGTTTCTGGACGTCAACCCGCTCGCGCCGGGCCACACGCTCGTCATCCCGAAGACGCCCTACGAGCGTCTCGAGGACATGCCCCGCGAGACGGCCGCCGACGTGTTCGGCGTGCTCGGCGAGATCGCTGCGGCCGTCGAGGACGCGGTCGACGCCTCCGCCACCACCATCGCCGTCAACAACGGTGAGGCCGCCGGTCAGGAGGTGCCCCACGTCCACTGGCACGTCATCCCGCAGTTCGACGACGACACCGCCCGCCCGATCCACGCACTGTTCGACGGTGCCGACCTCTCGGACGAGGAGATGGCCGACCTGGCTACCCGCATCCGCGACCGGCGCTGAGAGCCCCACGCCGCGGCCGGTTCCCCCGTCTCCACCACCTCGGTCCGGGCTACTCCGGGGCCAACCCGTTGTACGACCGGGTGTCGCGCGTCGGCGGTGTGCCCGGCCACAGACGGACCGCTCGCCGCGACTCTCGTCGGGACTCCGGAACTGCACTCGGTCTCGGGTTCGACAGTCGAGGCCCGCTACCCGGTTGCCCGCTCGACCGCCATCGACCGACGCGGTTTTGCCCGCCCCGCCACAACCGCGGGTGTGACATCGGTCGACGAGTGGGAGCGTGCACTCGCCAGCGAGGGCGAACTCACGCCGGCCCTTGTCGAGCGTCTCATCGACGTCCACGGCGACCGTGGGCAGCGCGCCCTCGAGGCCGTCGCCGAGCGGCGCGTCAAGGAGTACCGCGATTTCACTGTCGTCGTCGGGTACGAGGCCGAGTACGTCGTCGAGGACGACGGCTGCACCTGCAAAGATGCCGAGTACAACCTCGACAGCGACGACCCCGAACAGCTCTGCTGGCACGCCATCGCTGTTCGTGTCGCCCGTGCGATCGACGCGACCGACGAACACGACATGTGGTACTCCGACGTCCACGAGTTCCTGTGATCAGAGGCTCCGCCAGGCCTCGTCGAGCGTGTTCGTGACCTCGCTGCGTTCCTCGATGTCGACCGACAGCGCACTCTCGAAGCTCACCCGGATTCCGTCGACGTTCCGCCGGTAGACCTTGATTCGGCGGCGCTCGTCGGAGAGAACGTTGTCGTGTAGCTTGAGCAGGTCGTGGTCGGTGAGTTCGTCGATCCGGCGGTAGCAGGTTGCGATCGGAATGTCCAGTTCCTCGCTCAACTCCTGTGCGGATCGTGGCTCGTCCGTGGCATCGAGAATCTCCGCGCTGTACTTGCTTCCCAGCGCCTGGAGTAGTTCGACCGAGGACATCCGTTATCAAATGTTGAACGCGTCAGACTCATAAAACTGTTGGACGTTCGCGCCACGATGCGCAGAGCAGTGGGCTCAAGACCGCCAGCACTGCTCAGCGCGTCAGGTGTGTCTGTCCGCGGTGCATTCAGATATTGATAACTATAATGGGGAGTCGTCCTCGTTCAGCATCGAGAACGCACTGGCGTTCTCGTAGACGGTGATTCCGCCGGTGTCTATCTCCATCGGGAAGATATCCGTCTGGACGTTCTTTTTGCGCATCTTTGCCACCCAGATGTAGCGGTTCACACCGGACTCTGTCGGCGTCTGCAACAGGTAGATGTTCCCGTCGGTCAGAAAGTTCTCCATGTTGATATCCTTCTCCGGGTAGCCGGCTTCCTGCTCGGTGGTCATCAGCGAGGTGAGACCGTTCTCACCGAGGATATCCAGAAACTTCAGCAGGTACGTACGGCGTTCGCGTTCCTCGTCGAAGAACAGACCGAACATGCTCAGCGAGTCGAGTACGAGTCGCCTGTAGTCGTTGTTGTCGAGTTCCTCCAGCAGTATCTCGAGCGACGCGTTGAAATCGTGTTCGCGCAACAACACCTGCTTGTCGTAGATCTTTATATCGCCCGCGTCGACGTGGTGTTGCCAGTTGTCGAACCCGAGCGACTCCGCGGCCTCCCGGAGGTCCGTTGTGTCCTCCTCGAAGGAGAGGTACACGCCCGGTTCGTCGAACTGCTCGATACCGTTGTAGATGTACTGTAGTCCGAGGATGCTCTTGCCCGCGCCCGGCGGGCCGCTGAGGAGCGTCGTCGAATGGCTCACGATCCCGCCGTTGAGTATCTCGTCGAGCCCGTCGATACCTGTTTTCGTCAGTTCTACCATACGAATTTTCGTTGTATTATCATTCGGTGGACTTTCACTTAAACCTCGTGCTGTGGGTATCATCTCTGAGGCCAACTGCTCCGACAGATGTCGACTCGGCCGGTGTCTGGGGACCGCGGGGGTCAGATTGATTCCGCCCGGAGTCGTACAGACACGTCATGCGTCTGTCGGAGTTCATCGAGGGGTTCGAGCGTGACGAGGATGCGGTACAGCGGCGACTGGCCCGCGAGCGGTCCTACGCTATCACCGACCACCTCGATGAGGTCGAGCGCCAGCTCGAGCAGGCGGTCCAGGGGGAGGCCCTGTTCGGGTCGACCGCTCCGGAGATATTCGTCGGACGGTCGGGCTACCCGGACGTATCGACGGGGCTGCTGTCGCCGGTCGACCGCGAGGCCGACGCCGCCGGCTACGCGACGAGCAGCGACTGGTACCGTCGCGAACTCGGTATCGACGACGTGCTCCGACGCCGGACCGGTCTGCTCAACGCGACCCGGGGTGCACGTGTCGATGTCGAGGACGTCTGGGACGGGTTCGTCGGCGTCCAGCGGGAGGTGGCTATCGCCGACCACCCGGTCGACGTGGAGGTTGGACTCGACGCTCGCCCCGACCTGGCGCTTTCGGTCGACGATATCGCGACGCCGACCGGCCCGCGTGCCCGGGCGACCGACGCCACGCTCGCGGAGAACCCCGACGTGCCCCGACCGGTCGAGAAGACGCTGGCAGACGACGACTGGCGTGCCGAGGGGGCGATATCGTACCTCTACCGGCGCGGGTTCGACGTGTACGACATCAACACCATCCTCTCGGCGGGCGCACTCGGGCAGGGGTCTCGGCGGCGACTCGTCCCGACGCGGTGGTCGATCACCGCCGTCGACGACACCGTTGGCGAGTACCTCCGTGGTCGGACCCGCAACGCAGCGAGTGTCGACACGGTCCAGGTCTGGTACAACGAGTACATGGCAAACGAGTGGCCCAGATGTGTGTACAGAGTGAGTACATAATGTCACCATACTGGTACTGAACTGCCACCACAAAGCCTTCGCTGTCTTGTGGTTTGTGGCATCAAGCCCCGCCCCGTTAATGTTGTGTAGTGACATGAACACCCCCTGCTTTATCAGGAGGACTTCCCGCGAGGTTTCCAGATAGGGTTGGCACCACGCTCGCTGCGCGGTGACCATTGTGACGGTCGCCTGATAATTCTGCTTGGTCTGCCCCGAGGGGTTTCAATCCCCGTGGCTGCGTGGTGACCATTGTGACAATCCCCGCTCCTGTCGATGGGCCTCATCTGATGAGGTTTCAATCCCCGTGGCTGCGCGGTGACCATTGTGACGATATACTCTTTCTGACCGGGGGAGGGGGTGGTACCGTTTCAATCCCCGTGGCTGCGCGGTGAACATTGTGACCGCTGGAGGTTGCTCAGGTTGCGGTTGACCATCTCAGAGGTTTCAATCCCCGTGGCTGCGCGGTGACCATTGTGACCCCAAAACTATGACCAACAACGACGACACAATCCGTTTCAATCCCCGTGGCTGCGCGGTGACCATTGTGACAGTGGGCGTTCGCCTCGACGCCCGTCGTCCAGACCCATGTTTCAATCCCCGTGGCTGCGCGGTGACCATTGTGACGGTTGACATGGGTTGTACACCTGGTTCACCTGGCCCAGTTTCAATCCCCGTGGCTGCGCGGTGACCATTGTGACGCGCCGCGCGCAACGAGACCCAAGACGGGCTGTTGTTTCAATCCCCGTGGCTGCGCGGTGACCATTGTGACGGTGCCGTCTCAAACGGGAGTTGACTCATCGCTGTTTCAATCCCCGTGGCTGCGCGGTGACCATTGTGACTGCATTGTCGTGCATGGTTTGCACCTGGTTCGGCCCTGTTTCAATCCCCGTGGCTGCGCGGTGACCATTGTGACGGGGGGTTGAAAACAGAGTAGACAGGCTTTGACTGGCTCTGTACCAGTTTCAACAGGCGCCTACTTCGTCAACCCCCGCTGTCCACTAACTTAATAAAGGTCGATGAAACCGAGGTACGGAAAAGTGTATTTCTTTTTCCGTTTTCACGGACCATCGGTGGACGGTCCTCTGTGTACGGTGGGATGTTCACTCCTGCGTATGAGACGTTCCCTCCCGCTCCGAGAGCAGCTGCGGAATATGATTTCCGTCCACAGATTCGCATAGGCGAGGGACAACCACACTTTGGTGTAGTACTTGCCATGCAGCGGTGGCTTTCTATGCCACGCTTCTCCCCTCCACGGCCGATGGACAGCCTTTATACAGGGCTCTGTCTTTCGTGCCGCTTCGCTGGTGGGTGAACTTGCGTGATGTAAACTCAACATCACGCACGCGGTGAAACTGCCGCGTCCCAGCCTGTAACATATAGCTACGACTGGCTTGCCCGCATTACAGCGGGCGAACACTTTTATTTTGTGGTCAGCAATTCACTCGTGGTAAATGACATCCTCACAAGCTACCCTCGGAGAGTTTCGGTCCTCTGCCCTCTCAGGCACGACGGAAATCACTCGAACTATCAAGTGTCGACTGGAAACGAGTCAGCGCAAGAACGAGCGTCTCCAGTCCGCTATCGACGAGTGGCAGGAGATTGCGGCATATATGGCTGACCTCCTGCCGTCCTTTCCAGATTATTCATGGGGCGAAACCAATAACTCGCAACTCTGGCGTATCGTTAATCGTGAGTTTGAGTACAATCTAAAAGCGCACACCGCACATGAGGCTGCCTACAAAGTCACCGAGGCGTTTGGGGCATGGCGGGAAAACGGAGCACCTGGTCGACGGCCGCAGTTTGGCGACGGCAACTACATGCGGTTTGCACACGACGATATTGAGATTGCTGAGAACGACCGTGGGTTTGGTGTCAAACTCGGCGTTGAACCCTACAATCCCGAATGGTTTCACCTGAATGTTGGCGAGCACCAGCAAGAGTACTTGGAGCGTCTCACTCGGGGCGAAGCGGATAATGGCAGCGGCGAAGTACATATGACCGACAGTGGGGAGGCATTTCTGCACCTGACAGTCACTTACGATGTTGATGTCTATGAGCCAGATGGAGTAAGTCGGTACGTCGGTGTCGACATCGGGGAAAACGTCCTGTACGCGGCAGCGGTGGTCACCGACGACGAGACGCCGACTGTCGAGGCAGTGACAATGGAGAGTGGGCGCGAGTTCCGACACCACCGTGAGCGACTGAAGCAGAAACGTGCGCGACTGCAAGAAAAGGGAGACCTCCGTGGCGTGAAAGAAATTAAAGACGAACATGAGCGGTACACGGAGCAAGTTCTGGGCACCGCATCTCGTGAAATTGTTGACTTAGCGCGTGAATATGCGCCGTGTTCTGTCATACTTGAAGATATGACAGACTATCGTGAGACGGCCGATGACCCAATTCACGACTTCCCATACGCAAATCTACAGGAAAAAATCGCATACAAGTCGACTGGCGAGGGGTTGCCCGTTGAGCTAATAGACCCGAGTGGCACGAGCATAACATGTCGAAAGTGTGGTGCAACCAACCCGCAATTTCGTGATGGGGCAGACTTCTCTTGCTGGGAATGTGGCTATGAGGTACACGCAGATGTGCACGCGGCAATCAACGTCGCCAGTTCGGCAATATAGAGGAAGGGAGAAATGCGGGTGACCACGCCAGTGACAGTGGCGTGCTCAGGCCTCGCAGGGGACCATGCCATGGCTTGCGCACACGCGAGGCGAGTGAGAGAAGGCCCCCTACTTATTACTGTCAAATAACCAAATGCTATTTTAAGTGTTACTGGTCATAATCCATTGGGTGGAGGAGGAGCGAGGCGTGCCCCCTACTTACTGTCAGATACCCAACTTTCACTTAAGTGTTGCTGGTGATAATCCATTGGGTGGAGGCGGGGGAGCGAAACGTACCCTCCTCAGAACTACCATGACTAAACTGACAAGTCTTAACGTCGAGCAGAGGCATTTGGAAGCAATCGACGCGGCACAGACGGAACTATTTGGCACGGACGCTGTGGCAAGACGCGCAGTAGTCGAGAGACTGCTGAGGGACCACCCAGACGTCAAGTACGGGCACTAAGATGACGGACCGCCACGGCGCGTCTGAGCCCGCCGACCCGCCGAGTAGCGGCGTGTACCAGAGTCGCCGTGGCACGAGACTGGGGCCAGACACACTGAAACCAGACAACTCCGCCACGCCGCTGTGGGAGTGCGGGTGTGGCGAGTGCTCTCACTGGGTTGACCCGCTTGCCGTCGCCACAGTGACGCAGTACGCGGCGGACGAGTGCCAGAGTCCCCGACTTATGACGATAGAACGGGCAAAAGAGGCGTACGTCCGATACCAGTCGGCGAGCCACCAGCACGCCGAGCGCACCAGTGCATACGAGCGCCACCTCGCGAAGTACGCGAGTATCATGGAGGCCGACAGGCGGCTACAGCGGGCGTACAGTGGACTGAGCACCGCCATGCTGACGCGGCGACAGTCACCGCTTGATGAGCACGGCGAGTGGATTAAGCCAGTCTCGCTACACTCTCGTCTCGCTGATACGTTTGCAAGCATACGGAAGTCACTGAACTATCATCTCGGTCGCAAGCACGGATTAGAGTGGGAGTACCTCGCTGTCACCGCTATGACCGATAGTGCCGCGACGCCCCACCAGCACATCCTGCTGTGGGTCGAGGACGCGGAGAACGAACTGCACAGGAATATGCTCCAGCCCGCCGTGAATAACCACGTCGCGTCTGTAGCCACCGCTGAGCACGAACACCACGGTCAGGGAGCAGTCACGCTTCAGCACAGTCCAGACCGCGTCGACCACGTGCCCGCCGCGTACAGCGCGATACGCGACCAGACACGCACAGTAGAACAAGGCGAGTTCGGCCCGAACGTGCCTGCGAATACCACCGTAGCCCAATACGTTGCCAGTCAACTCCCTCACCTCTATCTGGGCCATGTGCTCGGAGAATCCCACGGCGAGCAGGAGCACTTGGAGACCCACCTCGAAGGCGGGGCCGTCGCGTGGGCCTCACCGTACAGAACTGTGTGCTCGTCGAGCGGGGTCGCGCTCTCCTAACAGTCGGGTGGGCACACTGCTTTCGTGGGTTAAGTCATAGTTATCTTGCCTTTCCACCGCGGGGCACGGGGGTGGGGGCACTGAGCGAGCGCGGCGAGCAGAACGGTGACAGCGGAGCGCGGGGGTGAAGTTGTCTGGGCCACACACAGACACAGACCGCCGCCTTAGGGCGATGATAGAACGATAGGGGAGTGGGTGGGTCGCCACGCAGACGGCACAGGGCCGCCGTGCGTGGCTCTCTCAGGCAACTGTCACAGTGGGTCTGTGCGCCCCGCTGGCCCCTCGTCGCGCATGGTCTGTAATCGCTCAGACTCCTCTTGTTTCACATAGGTCTGGGTGATGGAAATGTCACTGTGTCCTAACTGTGCCCGAACAGTCTCAATGTCGATATCTTGCTCGTGAAGCAGGTGGTGGGCCAGACCGTGGCGCAGTTTGTGAGCAGTCACTCGGTGACGGTCACGGCCACCAACATCCGTTGCCACAACTTCCTGTATGCCAGCGTTTTCCGCCGCCTCACGCACTATCATGCCAACGCGCTCAGGCGTGAGAGGCCCCCTGTGGCTCACAAAGAGACGGTCTGAGTGGTCTGCCGACAGGTTCCCGTCGCGGTAAAGGTCAAGATACAGGTCCAGTTTTGAGGCCACAGCGTCGGAATAGGTGGCTGTGACTGATTTGTCCACCTTCGGACTATAGGCCTCGACCACCTGCTCACCGCGGTCGAGGTCGTCCACCTCAATCTGCGCCATCGTCGAGCGTCTGAAACCAGTCTCAAACATCAACTGCACCAGTATCTTGTTACGGGTAACGGGGTCTGGGACAGCGTCGAGCAGTTGGTCTTTCTCTTGCTTGGTGACATACGAGCGCTGTTTACCAGCGTGGCTCTCCGCGATGGACTGCCCGCTGGTGGCGTCCAACTCGCTGAGGGTCACATCTGTGGGGTCGCCTCCACTGTTGTAGTCAGACACGTCTACACCGAAGTCGTCGCGGAGGGTACTGAAGAAGTCGGCCACCCCCTCCCCAGCGGCCTGTGCGCTACTTGGGCGATACCCTGCTTCGGCGTGTTTATTAATGAAGGCCCGCACTCTCGATGGGGTCATATCGCTGATATGCTCGCCGCGCCCATCCAACCACGCATGGAACCGCCGCAGTTGGGTACGCCGCGCCTCGTAGGTGTTCTGGGCATTGTGCTTTTTCTTCTGGTGGAGGTACGCACCAATCACCCGCTTGTTCGGCCACTGCTCGGGGTCTGACACGTCCTCAGGAGTGGCGTCGTCGAGAGTGATGTAATCCCCGGACTCCGCGTCGACCGACGTGGTGGGCATCTTCATTTGTCTGCTCCGTCGTCCATCTGATTGATGCGGCCTTTGCTCGCGGCACTGTTCTCTGGAGACCACCAGCGAGCCTGCCCGCCGACCACGCCCATCTCCACAGCGGGCGTGTCCTCGACGTGGCTGAGGACATCCCTTACAGTCTCCTCTGTGACACCGTGGTGCTCCGCGAGTGCCTCAGCAGTGCCACGCCACGCCACCCGATTTTGCACTGGGCTGGTCTGAGGAGACTCCTCCGCTTTGATGTGCCCCTCGGTCTGTGGTTTTGCTGGTGGCAGGGACCTGACCACCGCGGTTGCACTGAGGTCGTCGTCAGGAGTGGCGTGCGCCTCGACCTGCTCCAACCTGCTGTCGATGGACTGTAGGGTATCCACCACGCTATCGAGGCGGTCGCCGACGTCGTCCAGACCGCCCACGAGACTGTCCAGCGTCTCGTCGTCAAGTCCACCACTGCCGTGACGCGTGCCACCTTTCTGGCGTGGCGTGTCACCCTCGTGGCGGTCGATGTATTGGGCGACAGCAGTGTGAATCAGGCCCGACATCGAACGGACCTGCTCGTGGTCTGAGGCAAACTGTTTCCACTTGTCGCGGCGTTGCTCTGTGGTACGCACATTGACGCGAACCTCGTTGGGGTCTCCCATACCCACCCTTATGTCGCACGACACTTAGTGATGACGATTGACTCACGTCGCAAGTACATGGCAAACGAGTACTGGGTCGTGCTCGCGCCCGGCAGCTGGGAGTTCGAACTGGTCGAGTTGAAATCCCCCGGGAGTATCTGGAACCCCGAACCCGACGGGAGCTACCACGTTGCCGCCGACAGCGAGGGGTACGACGGCCGGACGGGCTACGTCGACGAGACGGCCGGTGCCTACTACGCGGCCCGGTTGGGGGTGCTCGAACACCTGGCCGATATCGACCGGCAGGCAACGGCGCTCGTCGTTCGTCACGCCACCGACGCATACTGGGCACCGGTGGGGGTCTGGCAGATACGCGAGGGGGTCCGTCACGCATTCGACGGCGAGTCCGCCACCGCCGAGACGTTCCACGGGGCTGTCCAGCAACTCACGACACAACTGCCCGTCGGACTCTCCGCACTCCGCCGCGGGTCCGACCTCGTGGCGGGTGTCCAGTCGCAGTTGACCGACTTCTGACCTACCACTCGTGGCTCTTCGCCGTCTCGACGAACGCCCGGACCGACTCGACGGGTGTGCTCCTGTCGACGCCGTGGCCGAGGTTCAGGATGTGTCCAGCGGGTCCGGCCCGCTCGATGACCTCGCGGGTTCGCTCCCGCACGAACGCCGGGTCCCCGTACAGGTACGACGGGTCGAGATTCCCCTGGACCGGGCTGTCGAGGTGCTCGCGTGCACGGCCGATGTCGACACACCAGTCCAGCCCGACCACGTCTGCACCGCTCTCGGCGAGCAGGTCCAGACGGCCGTTCATCCGCCGGACGAACACGATGGTCGGTACGTCCACCGACCCGAGTATCTCGCGGTGTAGCGGCAGGAGAAACTCGCGGTAGTCTGTGGGTGTCAGCGCGCTGGCGTACGTGTCGAACAGTTGGACGACGTCCGCACCGCTGTCGACCTGGAACTGGAGGGACGCTCGGGTCACGTCGGCAAACGAGCGGAGTAACGTCCGGAACGCCCCGGGATGGCGGGCCCGGAGCCGCCGCAGGGGCATGTGTGTCCGGCTGGGTTCGCCCGCCACCGCGCACGAGGCAAGGGTAAAGGGCCCGCCGGCGAACCCGACGACGGCGGTTTCCTCACCTACACGCTCGCTCAAACTGTCGAGCAACGCCCCCACGTAGTCGAGTTCGCGTGTCACGTCGTCGTGACGCCGGTCGACGTCGTCCGGTCCCGAGACGGGGTTTTCCACGACCGGCCCGACACCACTCTCGATGTGGTAGTCGAACCCGAGCGGTTCGAGCACCGTCAGGATATCCGAGAACATCACTACCCCGTCCGGTCGGTAGTACTCCCAGGGCAGCAACGAGATCTCGGCCGCGATCTCCGGTGATTTTACGACCTCCAGAAACGAGTACTCGGCGCGCAGCTCGCGGTACTCCGGGATGTGCCGGCCGGCCTGTCGCATCAGCCAGACCGGCGGGCGCTCTGTGCGCTCGCCGCGAGCCGCACGCACCAGCAGGCTGTCCATCACCCCCTGGTTGGACGGACAGCCGCTTAATTGGCGTGGCTCCGCCCCTGTTCTGTCCGGGTTCGGCCTGTCGCTGTCACCCTCCGCTCCCGGTTCATGACAACGGTTAATTGGCTACACCGACAACGTAGCGCAACGATGACCGAGGACGTCAAACCGACTCGGAAGAACCTGATGCAGATCGAGGACCGCATCGAACTCTCCGAGCGGGGACACGACACGCTCGAAAAGAAACGTGACGGGCTGATAATGGAGTTCATGGAGATTCTCGACCAGGCTCAGGACGTTCGCGAGGATCTAGAGGCCGACTACGAGTACGCCCAGCGCAGTATCAACATGGCCCGCACGATGGAAGGTGACGTCGCGGTCCGTGGCGCGGCCTCCGCCCTGAAGGAGTACCCGGAGATCACGACACAGTCGAAGAACATAATGGGTGTCGTCGTCCCCCAGATCGAGTCGACGAAGGTCAGAAAGGACCTGCAGGAGCGTGGTTACGGTGTCCTCGGGACGAGTGCCCGCATCGACGAGGCCGCCGAGGCCTACGAGGACCTGCTCGAGTCGATTATCCTCGCCGCCGAGATCGAGACCGCGATGAAGAAGATGCTCGACGAGATCGAGAAGACAAAGCGCCGCGTCAACGCTCTCGAGTTCAAACTCCTCCCGGACCTCCACGAGAACCAGGAGTACATCGAGCAGAAGCTCGAAGAACAGGAGCGCGAGGAGATATTCCGGATGAAGAAGATAAAGGAAAAAAAGGAGGAAGCAGAGGACGCAGAGCAGGAGGCCGAACGCGAGGAGGAGACCGAGGACTCGGAAGCGGAGCCACCCGTCGAGGCGTGACCCCGTAGGGGTGTTCGACCCCCCCGTTCTCTGACTCAGCGCCCGACCACGAGCAACGCGACACGCTCGTGGACGATGTCGGCGAGACCCCCGGCGGTCGCCCGCTGTTCGCGGTCGGTCACGTCGAAAAACTCTCTCACAGCCTCTCTGTCGACAGCTCCGAGCGTCTCTGCGGGCTCGAGTCGCTCCCGTAACCGTCGGGCGGCGGCTGCCTCGTCACCGTCGACCACAACCGCCACGACAGGTGTCGTGCCGGTCGACACACCCATCGTGAGCGCCCGGTCTATCTGCCGACGACCGGCCGCGTACAGGAGTATCTCGACGGCGGGGTCCCGGGCGATCGCCTCGCCGCGCTCCCGGGCCCGGTCTGCGAGGGTCACCGCCCGCTCGAGGTGTTCGCGGTCGACGACGTACCGGGCATCGAACAGCTGTACGATAGCACCCGTTCTCTCGCGGAGTTCGCCGATCTGCCCGAGAAACCCGTCGACCTCCTCGACGGTCAGTTCGCCCTCGACGAGCCACATCAGAAGTCCTCCAGGTTCGCCTGTCCCCGTCCGTCTGGGTCGTCGGTCCCACTCTCGTCTGTGGCCCCGGGCTCGGGGAGCAGATCCGCTGCCGGCTCGACGTCCGTCATCGAGGGGTCGGGGTGACCGGCGTTCTCGAGCACCGTCTCGGCAGTGTTTGGCCGGTCGCGAAGCGCCGCGAGCACGACCGACTTGTCGGCGCCACGGAGCTGTGCCGGGGTTTCGATGCCGGCGTCGAACAGCCGCCGGGCGCGTTTCCGCCCGACACCACGCACCTCCGCGAGTTCGACCAGCTCTGCCCGGACGCCGGCGGCGACCCGCTGGCGGGCCCGCCGTATCGCCGGCCCCACCCCGAGATCGAGTTCGGCCGACAGTGACTCCGCCGCCCCGAGCAGCCACTCCGCCGCGTCGGTCTTGCCCCGGATGTCGCCCGGCCCGACCTGGTAGCGGTCGGCGAGTTCGTCCTCGTCGACCTCGCCCGCCCAGTCCTCGAGTAGCCGTGCGGTCTTCAGCGCAGACAGCCAGTCCTCGAAGCGCTCCTCGAACTCCGAGGGGGCCCGCCCAAGAAGCTCCTCCGCCCGTTCGTGGGCCAGCATCGTGTACTCCTCCTCGTCGCCCGAGCGGAGGTAGAGCTCGTACATATCGGGCGTACGACAGACCAGGTGGTACAGCCCGAGTGCCGTGGGCTCCCCGCCCTCCTCGAGCGACCGGAGCCCGTCGACGACCTCGGCGGCACTCATCGGGTCGAGATACAGCCGCGAGACGGTGTGTCCGAGCCCGGTCGCCGCCAGCCCCGTCTCCGTGCGCTCGAGAAAGCCGTTCGTCACGAGGTACGCGACGACGTCGTCGGTGACGGTCCTGAGGTGGGCCCGGTCGGCGGTCTGCTCTGCGTACAGTGTCTCCTCGAAGAACGCGAGCAGGTCTCCACGGGAGCGGGCGAACCCGGAGGCGACCGTCGCCAGTGCGTGTGTGCGAAGCGCCGGTTCGGCGGCCAACTTCGACGCGACCGGCTCCGGCTCCGCCCAGACGTACCGCTCGAACAGCTCGTCGAGCTCGTCGTGGCCGTTCGCGAGCAGAACCGCCTCGCCGTAGGGGTCCCGTCCCGGCCGGCCCGCCCGCCCCATCATCTGGTGGACCTCGAGCACCGAGAGCGGCGTCATCCCGCCGACAGTCCCGTCGTAACGCCGCCAGTCACGGACGATAACGCGCCGTGCAGGGGTGTTTACACCCGCCGCGAGCGTCGGCGTCGCACAGATAACCTTCACCAGCCGGTCACGAAAGGCGGTCTCGACGAGCTGGCGGTGCTCGCGCGCGAGCCCGGCGTGGTGGAAGGCCGCACCCCGCTCGACAGCCGCCGCGAGGTCGTCACTGGTGTCGGTGTCGCTCACGTCCCGGATCTCGGCGGCCAGCGCCGCGAGCTCTGTCTCTGTCTCGGGTGTGAGTGCCGCCTCGGTGGTGCTGGCGAGTCGGCCGGCGGCGGACTCGGCGTTGCGCCGGGAGTTGACGAACACGAGCGTCGAACCCCCTTCCTCGAGTGTGTCCCGGACGATAGCAGCGGGCTGGTCCTCGCTCCGCCGAACGGGCAGGCGCTGCTGGTCGCCGTTCTCCAGATGGAGCGCGTCGCCGTAGTGAACCCCCTTTCGTAGCTCGATTGGCCGCCAGGTCGAGTCGACCAGTGCCGCGTCGAGCCAGGTGGCGAGCTCCTCGGCGTTGCCGATTGTCGCCGAGAGTGCGACCGTCTGTAGCGCCGGGTTCAGCCGCCGTAGTGTCGCGAGTGTCACCTCCAGTGTCGGGCCGCGTTCGGCGTCGTCGACGAGGTGGACCTCGTCGGCAACGACACAGGAAAGCTCCTCCAGCCAGGGGGCGTCGTTGCGCACGAGCGAGTCAACCTTCTCACTGGTGGCGACCACGATGTCCTTTCCGGCCAGCCAGCCGCCGTCGGACTCGTAGTTTCCCGTCGAGACACCCACGTCCAGCCCGTAGGCCTCGAACTCCTCGAACTCCTCGCGTTTCTCGCTCGCGAGCGCGCGAAGCGGGACGATGTACAGTGCCATCCCGCCGCGGGACTCGACCGCCGAGAGCATCGCGAGCGTCGCGACGAGGGTCTTGCCGCTGGCAGTCGGAATCGACGCGACGAGGCTCTCACCCCGCGTGACCCCCTGTTCGACCGCCTCTGCCTGTGGCGGATACAGCGCCTCGATACCCTGCTCGCGGAGGTGGGATAACAGCCAGTCCGGTACCTCCGGAACGTCCGCGATATCCATGTACCCTCCTTTGGCGACACTATCGTTTAAAATCTCGTTCCCGTGACGGCCGCGAGTGCTCGCCGGACTCACGACCGGTCGTCGTCTCCGGAGTGCCGTCGGAGCGAGTCGGCGGCCCGGGCCGCGATGCGGGCGACCCTGACCGGCTCCGGTCGTCCACCCTCCGGGGTGAACTCACGGACGACACGGGTCGCGTCCTCGCTGTCGATGCCGACGGTGCGCACGAACAGCGTCTCGTCGACATCGACGGGGCGACGCGGCGGCTGTGCGCGGTAGGTTTCGAGTCGGTGCTTGCGGGCCTCGCCGGTAAAGGCCTCACGGATGGCGTCACCGAGGCCCGCGCTGGCCTCGAAACTCACGGCCAGCACGGGTCGGTCGGCGGCCTCGTGGAGGCGGTGCAGGTCGACCACGTTGAACCAGGCGGGTGCGATGCCCGCGAGGAGGAGATACTGCACGTCCGGCCGCGAGAGGCGGTCGAACAGTCGGCGGATGCTGTCTGTCGCGTCGGTGCCACCGACAGAGCAGGAGTCGAAGACGAACCCGTCGACAACACGGTCGGCGCGGACGACACACCCTGCGAGGGTGCTCTCGTCGCCGCGGTACGACTCCGCGACACCGAGTGCCCGCGTCCCGGGTTTCACGTGTTGTCTTTGATATCCTCGAGTTTGTCGAGCAGTTCGTCGTTGGAGGCGGTGAACTCGAACTCGACTGCCCCGTCGTGTTTGTTTTCGTCAGTCGAGACCCCGTCCTCGTCCTCGAGGTCGGTGTCGTAATCCTGGTTGTCTTGTTCGCTCTCGTCGTAGCTCCCGAATCCCATATATGACAGCGTTATCCTTTCACACGGAAAAACCAATCGCCACCTGTGTGTCTACCGACCAGTTCGGTCGCCGTGTCGGTGTCAGGACCGTTTGTTCCCGTCACGAACCGCACGCTCGGCGCGCCGACACACCTCGCGCACGGAGCGCTCTGTCTCCCGGGCGACCGCTAGCGCGTCGTCGAACTCGGCGCTGATGTCGTACACCGTTCCGTCGATAGACGCGACTTTCACCTCGACATCGAACGGGCGACCGTCGACAGTGACGGTGACCGGGCGGCGCTCGCGGTCGGCGACGAGACGGTGCCCGCTGCCGTGTTCGCGGACGCCGAGTGTCCCGGTCTCCTCGGCCAGTCTACGGGCCACCTGCCGGGCGTTCTCCGGCGCGACGACGACCTTCACGAGGTGGCCGGGTCGGGATTTTTTCATCGTCATCGGGACGACCGCCACGTCGAGTGCCCCCGCGTCGACCAACCGCTCTTGGAGTCCACCGAGCAGTTCGGGCGCGGCGTCGTCGAGATTCGTCTCGAGCACCGTCACCGGTTCACGCCGGAGGTCGCCGGTCGACTCGCCGACGAGTGCCCGGAGAACGTTCGGGTGACGCTCGACCGTCCGGGTGCCCGCCCCGTAGCCCGACTCCTCGACGCGGAGCCCCGGCAGCGACTCGACACCCGTGGCGATCTGGGCCAGAACCGCGGCACCGGTCGGCGTCAGGAGTTCGGCCTCGACCGGGCCGCCGCGGAGCGACCAGTCGGCCGTCGCCGCGAGTTCGACCACCGCCGGGGCCGGCACGGGGTAACTGCCGTGGCTCATCTCGACGGTCCCGCCGCCGGTCGACAGCGGCGTCGTGACCACCCGGTCGGGGTCGAGGTCTGCGAGCAGTAGACAGACCCCGACCACGTCGGCGATGGCGTCGTCGGCACCGACCTCGTGGAACTGTGTCTCCGCCGGGTCGGTCCCGTGGACGGCCGCCTCCGCCGCGGCGAGCCCCTCGAAGATGCTGCTCGCCTCCGCTCGGACCGTCGCCGGGACGTCGAGTGAGTCGACGATGGCGAGCACCTCCGCCAGCGTCCGGTGTGGTCCCC
>JAQCNM010000185.1 GCA_028275025.1 Halovenus sp. | reverse complement strand
CCACGAGCAGAGAGTCTCAGGGCAGGTGGAACTCCATCGCGGCCCCCTGTCCGAACCCGACACACTCCGTCGCCAGCCCCAGGTCGGCGTCGCGGTGGTTCATCTCGTGGACGAGTGTCACGGGCAGGCGTGCGCCGCTCGCCCCCAGTGGGTGGCCGAGCGCGATTGCGCCCCCGTTGACGTTGAACATCTCCTCGGTGAACCCGAGTTCGCGCCGGCAGTAAAGCGTCTGACTGGCAAACGCCTCGTTGAGTTCGACTAGGTCGTAGTCGTCGGTGTCCCGGTCGTACCGGTCACAGAGCTGTCGAACGGCCGGCACCGGCCCCACACCCATCACTGTCGGGTCGACACCGGCGACGCTGTGGTTACCCACCTCGGCGAGCACGTCGAGGCCGTGGTCTGTGGCGAACGACCGGCTCGTGAGCAGTGTCGCGGACGCGCCGTCGGATATCTGCGAGGCGTTTCCCGCCGTGACCGTCCCGTCGGACTTGAACACCGGCGACAGGCCGGCGAGTTTCTCGGCGGTCGTGTCCGGCCGTATCCCCTCGTCTGTCTCGACGGTCCCCGACTCGGTCTCGACAGGCACGATCTCCTCGGCGAACCGACCGGACTCGGTGGCCGCCGCGGCGCGTTGCTGGCTCCGGGCGGCGTAGCTGTCCTGCTCGGCCCGGCTGATGTCGTGTCTCTCGGCCACCGTCTCGGCGGTCATCCCCATCTGTAGCTCCGCGACGTTGTACGCCTCGGCCAGCCCCGGGTGGACACTCCCCATGTTCGCGCCCATCTCGACGCGGCTCATCGACTCCACACCGCCGGCGATAACACAGTCACGCTGACCCGCCGCGATGGCATCCCGACCCCGCATGATCGCCTCGGCCGAGGACGCACACCACCGGTTGAGTGTCGACCCCGGCGTAGCCTCGCCGAGATCGGAGAGCAGGGCGATGACCCGTGCCAGGTTGTTGCCCTGCTCGTCGCGTTGCTGTGCACAGCCCCAGAGGAGGTCGTCGACCTGCTCGCCGGTCAGCCCCGTCCGGTCGAGTATCTCGTCGATCAGCGGAACCGAGAGGTCCTCGCTCCGGACACCCGCGAACGCGCCGTCCTCCTTTCCCTGTGGTGTTCGGACCGCTGCCACGATAACTGGTGTATCGGTCATGACAGAACGAGGCCCGGACGGGGGATGAACGTATCGCTCCGGGCGCTGTGACCGGGGTGGCCCGGCCGACGACACACCGGGCGCGGTCGGTATCGACCCCGTCGGGGCGGTTCCTGTCGGCGTCGCTCTGTCGGGACGGTTCCCCGCCGGTGACGGACCCCGTCGAAGCCCGCCCACGGGGGGAAACCCGTCGCAGCCAGGTGGGTTCTCCCGCTGTAACTACCGGTCACGAGAGCGGTGTTCGTCGAGTGCCTCGTCGATACTGAGTTCACCCCCGGCGACCCGGTGGGCCAGGTCGGTGTCGATGGCGCGGTTCGTCTCACCCGCCTCACGCGAGCGGTCCTGGATGCGGGTCAACTCACCCGTCGTGGGGTCGACGTCGCGGGAGTCGATACGGTCACCCTCCCGACGGGCGATGTTGACCGCCGCGATAACGTCACCGAGTCCGCGGGTTCCGGCCCCCAGATACGGTGTCGTGCCGGTCTCGTCGACGAGTTCGACCGGAACCGAGAGGTCGTCGACGATACGAGCGCCGACGAGTCGGGCACCGTCACCGATGCGGACGAGCGGGTCGGGGGCGTCGGCTGTCTCCCGGTGGACCACCTCGGCAACCGCCGCCGGGTCCACCTGGAAGGTGGCGACGACCACGTCACCACGGAGAACGGCGATGCCGGGTCGCTCGCCGGGGTCGATACCGACCGTGGTCTGTCCGGTCGCGCCCCTGAGAGCGGTGACAGCGGCCTCGACTGCCGCCCGGGGCTCGCCAGGCGTCGCCTCGACGACAGTCGCGTCGGGCGGCGTGTCGACGGTCTCACCGTCGGCGGTGACCACGACCGACGTGTCCGCCGGGAACTCCCCACCGGGGTCGATGGTCGTGACCGGCACGTCCCGCTCGCGCAGGTCCGTGACGAGTTCGTGGTACACCTCGAAGTTCTCCGTGGCGACGACGAGCACATCGTGGGTTCGGTTTCGCGGGGTTTAGCTTACCCGGCCGTCGGGGCCGACAGCACCGGTACGGGGTCAGGTGACCGTCCGGACGAGGCGGACAGCCGCGTCACGCAGCCTGTCGGGGAGAAACCGTGAGTACAACAGCACGGTCCCGCTCGGCCCGACCGGGTACCGCGGGTCGGGGTCTGTCATACAGGCGATATCGTGGATCGTCGTCCCGACCAGCGCGGGGTCGGAACGAAACGGCAGCGCGTCGGCTGTCATCTGGAACTCCTCGATTGTGTCGTAGAGCCAGCCGTAGGCGTCGCTCCGGGCGAGACCGTCGAGTTCGTCGGCCATCCGGTTCTCGAACCCGGTGTCGACCAGCCCCGGCTCGACGAGCACCACCTCCACGTCGAACCGGTCGACCTCTGCCCGGAGGGCGTCGCTCATCGCCTCCAGGGCGAACTTCGAGGCGGCGTAGGCGCCGGAGCCCGGAACCGAGACCCGGCCGAGCACACTGGAGACGTTGACGATGGTTCCGGCCTCGCGGTCACGCATCAGCGGGAGCACGGCTCGGGTGAGCCGGTGTGGTCCGTAGACGTTCACCTCGAACTGCCGGTGGAGCCGTTCTGTCGGGATATCCTCTAACGGGCCGTACTGCCCGTAGCCGGCGTTGTTGACGAGACAGTCCACCTGACCGGTATCGGCCTCGATGCGGTCGACGACCCGTTCGACCTCGGCCGCCTCGGTCACGTCGAGGCTGGCGGTCTCACAGCCCTGTTCGGCCAGCTCCGCGATGTCGTCGGTGTCACGGCTGGTTGCGTACACCAGCCAGTTGCTGTCGACAAACGCCTCGGCCGTTGCGCGGCCGATACCCGACGAACAGCCGGTTATCAGCACCGTCTCCTCTGACATGTCCGGGCGGAGGACCGCCCGACAATTAACTGTCCCCGTTTTCGGCCGGGGCTCACAGCCAGACACCCCGGTCTGTCGGCTCCGCGTGGCGGGGTGGCTCAACCGGTCAGGTCGGCGGCGTACTGGTCGGCCAGACGAACCGGTTCGGGGAGCTTGTACCGGGTGGCCTGGCGCTCGACCAGGTCGGCGGCGGTATCGGCCCCGACCCGGTGGCCGGGGCTCGCGTACACCGGGTTGATGTAGCGGCTGTCCGAGTCGTACTGGCGGGTCTGAACGGCGTAGCCGATGACGGTCCCCTCGGCCGCCGTCACGCTGGCGTCGGCCTCGACCGGCACGCGGGCCCCCTCGGAGAGCCCCGAGACCGACTCCGGGGTCTGGCCACACAGCAGACTCTTCGCCACGCCGACGGTTGGAACACCGAGAGTCACGCCGATGTGGGTCGCCAGGCCGGCCTCGCGAAAGTGGATTCGGCCGCTGCCGTCGACCAGTACCACGTCGGGTGTCGTCTCCAGCGCCCGGAGTGCCGACAGGGCCACACCACCCTCGCGGAAGCTCAACAGGCCGGGGACGTACGGGATTTCGGTCTCCTCGCTGGCGTGAGCCCGCTCGACCACCTCGTCTCCGCGCACGACTACGACGGCACTCGTCGCGGTGTCGCCGTCGAACGCCTGGTCGACGCCGGCGACGGTCACTTGCTCGTGCCTGTCGAGTGTGTGGTCGTCGCCGAAGGTGGCGGTCGTGGCGATCTCGTGCTGGAGTCGCTCCATCGCCGCCCGCGACAACGACGGGTCCGGGAGGAACTCCGGGCGCTCCATCAGAACGGTCCCCGTCCCGGACCGCCGGGGCCACCCGGGCCGCCGGGACCGCTCCCGCCGAGTTGGAGCTGGTTCGGAATCTGAACCCGGTCGCGGATGCGGCGACCGTACCCCAGACCGACGAGCAACCCGACGAGGTGAGCCACGTGTGCGATACCCGCCGCACCGGGTTCACCGATGACGATGAAAAGCAGGCTAACGGCGACCGTCCCGCCGCTTATCAGCCAGATGGGTGCCGGGATGACAAAGTAGAGATACACGGTCAGCCGCGGGTTCAGGATGGTCAGGACACCCATCAGCGCCAGTGCAGCCCCGCTCGCGCCGACGACACCGGTCGTCACGTCAGGGTTTGCAAGAAGCTGGAACCCGACCTGTCCGAAGCCGGCGAGTACACCGCTCGCGACGAACAGGAGCGCGAACTGCCGCCAGCCGACGTACCGCTCCACCAACCGGCCGAAAAAGTAAATAACGATACTGTTGAACAAGATGTGGAACAACGAGGTCGGCGAGTGTGCAAAGATAGACGTCACCCACGTCCAGACGTACAGCGGGTTCTCCGTCGAGAAGACAAACAGCGACTGGTGGAACTCGTCCCCGACAGCCAGAGCCGCGAACTGTAGCCCCCAGGTCACCCACATCAGCCCGAGAAAGAGGTAGGTCATGTTCCCGCGGAGATACGCGAGCGGGCCACCGGGCCCGGTGTCGATACCGAGTCGGTCGACGAGACCACCACTGTCGTCGGAGGACCCACCGATACTGTCGTCGAAAC
>JAQCNM010000188.1 GCA_028275025.1 Halovenus sp. | reverse complement strand
CGTGGCCTCTCGGTCACCGGTGTTCTGCACTGTCGTCGAGACGGTCAGCGCCTCGCCCTGGGAGACCGTCGCCTGCTCCGGGTCGACGGACTGCAGCTCGAACGTGGCGGGTGCCCGTTGTGCCTCGATGGTCAGCGAGCCGGAGAACTGGTCGTCCTCGGTGGAGACGGTGTGGGTGTAGTCGCCGGCGTCGACACCACCCGTGTCGACGTCGAAGCTGACCGAGTCGGTCTCACCACCGCCGAGGGTGAGGTCACTGGAGTCGGTGATCCCGTCGATATCGAGGTTCACCGTCTGCGTGGCCTCCTGGTCACCGGTGTTTTGCACCGTCGCCGACACCGTCACGATGTCGCCCTGGGTGGCCGTTGCCTCCTCGGGGCTCACCGAGACGATCTCGAACGTAGCCGGTTCGGATGGCTCCTGCACCGTCAGTGAACCCGACGTGCTCGTGTCCTCGGTGGAGACGGTGTGGCTGTACTCGCCGGGGCCGACCGCGCTGGTGTCGATACCCTCGAACACGACCGTCTCTGCGTCACCACCGGCGAGGGTCAGTTCCCGCTCGAACGAGACACCGCCGAGTTCGAGTGTCACCGTCTGTGTTCCCTCGGCGTCTCCGGTGTTCTCGACAGTCGCCGACACGTCGATGACCGTTCCGCTCTCCACGGTCGCGCTCGTCGGGTCGATACCGGTCAGGTCGAACGAACTCTCGCCGCCACCCGTGTCGTCGCGGGTCTGGACACGCCCGACCATCGACGGGTGGATCGTGCAGACGTAGTCGTCGAGTTCGGCAGCCAGGGCGGGGGTGAGGGTGAACGCGAGCGTCTCCCCGTTGTCGACCCAGTCGACGGCGCTGTCGTTCTGGAAGCTCCCCTGGCCGTCCTGTGTGAGCAGCGGCTGGTCGTTTGCGTCCCGGAATGCCAAGGGATGGAAGCTCCAGCCCCGGTTCTCGATCCGGTACCGCGTGCCGACAGTCAGTGTCAGAGCCGGGTTCGACACCCCGGTCGGACCGACGTCTGCGTCGGAGCCCTGGAGCACCCAGGCGCTCGCACCCTGGTTGTTCAGTGTGAGCCCCACCTCGGGGCTGCTCTGTGCCTTGCCGAGTCCGGCGACCCCGACCACCGCACCTACGCCGGCCAGTACCCGTCGTCGCGGAAGCTGGCTTTCTTGCACGTAGTTTGAGAGGGACTGTTCGACATTGAGTGTTGTGCTGTACGTCCCGACCGCGTCCACGACCGGCCTATCTCCACCGTGACCGCCGGTCGCGTTCCCGTCTCTCGGCAGACCGCGAGCAGCCGTTCAGCTCTTCTGGAAGCTGAACGTCTCGACGGTGTTGGTCGCGGGAACGTACACCAGCCCGCGGTACGACCCGGGCGAGAGCGTGCTGATGTCGAACTCGACGGGGGCCTGGTCGCCCGGGCCCAGATCGTACGTGCCCTGTTTGACCTCGTTTGCGAGTTGACCCGGGTCGGGGGCGTCAGTGGCACGGTACCCGTCGAGGACTGCCGCCTCCTGACTCCCGTCGATCGCGGTCCAGAGCTGTACCTCGTCGACCGTTCCGAGTTCGCCGGTGTTCTCCAACTGTGCGGTCACGGTGCTGTTGTTCGTCGTGACGTCGTTTACCGCAACGCTCGGTCCCTGGACCAGCCCGGCGATGAACTGACTGATGAGCACCGAGTCGATGATGTCCACACTCCCGCTCCGGTCGACATCCGCGAGCGCCTCGTTGAACTGCCCGGGGTTCATCCCTGCGAGTTGCTGTTGGATCAGCACGCTGTCGACGATAGATATCTCGCCGTCCGCGTCGACGTCACCGACCTGGAAATCGAGCACGTCGGGCTCTGGCTCGACAGTCAGGGAGCCGGTGACCGAGTCGTCGGGACTGGCGACCGCGTGTGTGTACTCGCCGGTCGAGAGCGTTCCCGCGGGCACAGCCTCGAAGGTGACCGACTGTGTTTCCCCGGCGGCTACCTGTACGGTCTGGCTCTCACTGAACACGGTCTGACCCGTGCCGTTCTCGGTTACCTCGAGGGTGAGCGTCTTCTGCCCGGAGCCACCGCCGGCGTTCGTGACGTCGGCCGAGATGTCGATCGGTGCGCCCCCCACGAACACTGTCACACTCTGGGGGTCGAGGTTAGAGAGTTGGAAGTCGGCGTTCGACGCGACGGCAGTCACGCTTCCGGGCTGTGACTCGAAGGTGACCGGGTCGGTCGGGTCGGTGAAACTCGATGCGGCGTCCGTGAGCGCGACCGTCGCGACGTCACCGTCTTCGGCACCCTGTGCCACCTCGAACACGACCGTCGCCGCGGTCAGCGGGACCGGGTCGCTGGTCGCCTGTGCGACGGTTGCTACTATCGTCCCCGGGGTGGGTTCACTGGTCGTCGGTGTCGCGAGGTCGACACCGTTCATCGTGACAAAGGAGAGTGTCGTCTCGTCGTACTCTATCTCGACATCGTACGCCCCGACCTCGGCGTTCGGGTCGTCCGAGGGGTCGATGTCGAACGACACACCGACCTCCGTGCCGACCCCCCCTTGCTCGTCGCTGAAGCCGACATCGACGTCGTGCACACCGGTGGTCACACCCCCTGGCATACTGCTGTGAACGGTACAGCAGTACTCCGCGGGCGCGTCGGCCAGGTCACTGGTGAGGGTGAACGCGACCGTGCTCCCGTTGTCCTGCCAGTCGACGGCGGGGTCACTCTCGAACGTGCCCGACCCGTCCTGGCTCAGCAGGACCTCGTTGCTCGCGCTGCGAAACGCGAGCGGGTGCACA
>JAQCNM010000180.1 GCA_028275025.1 Halovenus sp. | reverse complement strand
GAGGTGCTCGTCCAGCTCGCCGAGGACGGCGAGATCGACCCGTGGGACATCGACATCGTGGCGGTGACCGACAAGTTTCTCTCCCGGCTAGACGAGGCCGACATCCAGGCCGGGGGTCGGGCGCTGTTCTACGCGAGTGTGTTGCTCCGGATGAAAGGCGACACGATGCTGACCGACGACGAACCGGAGCCAGAGCCAGAGCCCTGGGAGCGGGCGCTCTCGGGTGGTGAGCCGGTCGCGGACAGCCCCGGTGACCCGTTTGCGGCGCTCGAACACGAGATAGACCGGCGACTGGAGCGAAAACGGGCCCGTGGGATGCCACAGACCCTGGACGAACTCGTCCGGGACCTGCGGGAGGCAGAACGGGGGAGCTGGTGGAAGAAGTCCCGCGAGTACGACACCAGTGACACCGACCGGGGCAGACAGGGGCCACAGGAGCTCGACTACCACACGACCGACGAGTTCCGAATGGACGACGAACCGACCGCGGCCGACGTGACCGAGCGCACCCACGGTGAGGACATGGAGCTGCTCGTCGAGGACGTCGCCGCCGCGCTGCGAGAGCAGTACGAGCAGGGCCGGGCGGAGGTGCTGTTCCGGGAGGTCGAGACGGTCGCAGGCTCGCGTGTCGAGACGTTTCTCGGCCTGTTGTTTCTTGCCCACCGCGGCGAGGTCCGGCTCCGACAGGACGAGCTGTTCGGTGACCTCTGGGTACAGGACCCCACTGCCGTCTCGACCTCCGGCGAGGCTGTTGCCGACTGACACACCGGGACCAGCCGTGCGACCCCCGACACCCGTACCTACTCGAAGCCGCGCACGCGAGTACGTGATTAGCTAGCACGAGCGGGAACGGAGACCGTCTGTGGGTCCCAGACGAGCCCGGCGGGAGGAGTGTCGTCTCGAGCGGGGAGCCGTGGCCGACACGACGACACCGAACAAAGCCCGAGTTCGTCTGTCGGCCACGATAACCCCTGTCCGAGCTGTCGGCAGGCAGCGACTCCGAACCGGGACCGGCGGTCAGGCTCCACGGGAACTGTTCCCACGACTGCAGTTCACCCGTACCGTCCACGGGTCTGTGACCGACCCCAAGCCCCCTCGTTTCCGGTGGAACTCGCTCACCACGAGACTGTGACGAGCCGTTGGAGACACAGTCTACATACGTCCCCCGGGTGATACACTGGTATGGTTCGGCGTTCGACACGGGCAGTGCTGTGTCTCCTGGTGGGTCTGTTCGTGGGTCTCGCTTTCGGGCTGACACTCGCACCGGACCCGACGGGGTACACCCCGCTCGCGCTCGCCGCCGCCATCGCGGTGGTCGTCGGGGGTGTGCTGTACTGGTCGTCGTTTCTCCGTGACGAGGTCGAGACGGGTTGACCTTCTCCCACGGCTGAAGCCGTGGGCTTTCGCCTCACTACTGCTGTAACCCTCTCCCGACAGCAGCCACACGACCCGGTGGTGTTGTGGCCACGGTCTGCAAGAGTTAAGACGAATCCGTGCTTACTCAGTTTCATGAGCAAGGGGCGAACGGTCAGAGTCGAGGGGGCCCGCAAGCGCGATGCCGGCCGCGGTATCGCCCGGCTCCCGGCACGTATCCAGAGTAGTCTGGGCGTGCTCAGCGGCGACCCGATTATCATCGAGGGCGAGCGGCTGACCGTCGCCAAGGTCTGGCCCGGTGACGACGACGGTGACGTCGTCCGCATCGACGGTGACACCCGCGCGAGCATCGGTGCGAACATCGGTGACAGCGTCACCGTCCAGAAGGCGAGTGTCAGCGACGCTGTCGAGGTGCGTCTCCAGCCTGCGCGTGAACACACCAGTGTGTCACCCGCAGAGGGGGTTATCCGGCGCAAACTGGTCGATAGACTCGTCCGGGAGGGCAAAAAGCTCCGTATCGACGGGTACGGGCCGTACATCGTCACCGAGACGGCTCCGACCGGTTCGGTCCGGATAACCGACACGACGCGTCTCCAGATCGACCCGGAGCAGGCATCGGTCTCCGAGCGGACAGACGAGCGCACCGACGACGGCGTCGAGGAGGCCGGGTCGACCACGGGGACGACCTACGAGGATATCGGCGGGCTGGACGAGGAGCTTGAGTTGGTCCGGGAGATGATAGAGCTCCCGCTGTCGGAGCCGGAGCTTTTCACCCGGCTGGGTATCGAGCCGCCAAAGGGGGTGTTGCTCCACGGGCCGCCGGGCACCGGCAAGACACTCATCGCACGGGCAGTCGCGAACGAGGTCGATGCCCACTTCGACGCCATCCACGGGCCGGAGATCATCTCGAAGTACAAGGGCGAGTCGGCCGAACGGCTCCGGACAGCCTTCGAGCGGGCCGCGGAGAACGCGCCGGCGATAATCTTTCTCGACGAACTCGACTCTATCGCCGGTGAGCGTGACGACGGCGGCGACATGGAGAACCGTGTCGTCGCCCAGTTGCTGACGCTACTCGACGGGTTGGACTCCGACGAGGAGGTGGTCGTCATCGGTGCGACGAACCGTGTCGACAGTATCGACCCGGCGATCCGGCGGGGTGGTCGGTTCGACCGGGAGATCGAGATCGGTGTCCCCTCGGAGGCAGGGCGCCGCGAGATCCTCGACGTCCACACCCGTGACATGCCACTCGACGACGACGTGGACCTGGACACCCTGGCCGAGCGACTGCACGGGTTCGTCGGGGCCGATATCTCGTCGCTGGCACGGGAGGCCGGGATGGCCGCGCTCCGGCGCCGTGAGCATCCTGCGGAGGCAGACGGCGACGATACCGAGACGGTGATGGTCGCCCACGAGGACTTTCAGAGGGCGCTGACGGGCATCGAGCCCTCGGGTGCCCGCGAGTACGTCGCCGAGTCACCGGACACCGGGTTCGACGACGTCGGTGGGCTGTCCGAGACCAAACGCCGTCTCCGAGAGGCGGTCGAGTGGCCACTCGCCTACGAGCCGCTGTTCGAGGCGGCGGCGACCGACCCCCCGTCGGGTGTGTTGCTCCACGGCCCACCGGGAACCGGCAAGACACTGCTCGCGGAGGCGGTGGCCGGCGAGAGCGGTGTCAACTTCGTCCGGGTCGCCGGGCCCGAGGTGCTCGACCGGTACGTCGGGGAGAGCGAGCAGGCCATCCGCGACCTCTTCGAGCGGGCACGACAGACCGCCCCGGCGATCGTGTTCATGGACGAGGTCGACGCAATCGCCAGCAGCCGGGGTGACGGTAACGAGGTGACAGAGCGTGTGGTCTCTCAGTTGCTGACAGAGCTGGACCGGGCGGCCGACCACCCGAACCTGGTCGTGCTGGCTGCCACCAATCGCAAGGAGGGGATCGACCCGGCGTTGCTCCGACCCGGTCGGTTCGAACAGCACATCGAGGTGCCAAACCCCGACGAGGCCGCCCGACGGAAGATTCTGGAGGTTCACACCCGCGGGACGCCACTCGCCGACGGGGTCGACCTGACGGCCGTTGCAGCCGACACACCGGGGTACTCGGGGGCAGAACTAGAGGCGCTCGTGCGCGAGGCGTCGATGCGGGCGATCCGCGAGGTGGCCGACACCGTCGACCCCAGCGAGGCAACCGAGCGCGCCGACGAGGTGCTCGTCGACCCCGAGCACCTTAGCGCCGCCCGGGAGACGCTTAACGGGCGGAGCTGAGCAGCCGGACTCGACACCCGACCGGCTACTATCGCCGGACGACATACTCCTGTCGGCGCGACAGAGGCCCCCTGTCGGCGCAACCGACTGCCCCAGGGCCGGCGGTGTCAGAAGTCTTTTGCTCTCTCCAAGGGTAGTTCGAAGTAGTATGCACGAGGATTTGAACTGGGCAATCGGCGGGGAGGCCGGTGACGGGATCGACTCGACCGGCAAGATCTTCGCGCAGGCACTGTCCCGTGCCGGTCGTCACGTCTACACGTCGAAGGACTTCGCATCTCGGATTCGGGGCGGGTACACCGCCTACAAGGTACGGACATCCGTCGACCGTGTAGAGAGTGTCGTCGACCGGCTCGATATCCTGATCGCGCTGACAGAGCGGACAATCGACGAGAACATCGAGGAACTCCACGACGGGAGTGTCATCATCTACGACGGGGAGCGCACGTCGATGCAGGACGTCGAGGTGCCCGGGAACATGACCGGGCTCGACGTCCCGCTGAAGCGACTTGCCGAGGAGGCCGGCGGTGCGATTATGCGCAACGTGGTCGCGCTCGGGGCCGCCTGCGAGGTGGCGGCGTTCCCGATCGAGTTTCTCGACTCCTCGCTGGACAAGCGGTTCGGGGACAAGGGTACCGCCATCGTCGAGAACAACCAGCAGGCGGCCCGTCTCGGCGCGGAGTACGCCGCCGAGCAGTACGACCACGATTACGGCTACGACATCGAGACGACCGACGCGGACTACGTTCTGTTGAACGGTGACGAGGCGATCGGGATGGGTGCAATCGCGGCCGGCTGTCGGTTCTACTCGGGCTACCCGATCACGCCGGCGACCGACGTGATGGAGTACCTGACCGGTCGTATCGACGAGTACGGCGGCAAGGTCGTCCAGGCCGAGGACGAACTCGCGGCTATCAACCTCGCCTTGGGGGCGGCACGCGCCGGTGCGCGGGCGATGACCGCAACCTCCGGGCCGGGGATCGACCTCATGACCGAGACGTTCGGGCTCGTCGCGACGACGGAGACACCGCTCGTTATCTGTGACGTGATGCGGGCCGGCCCGTCGACCGGGATGCCGACAAAGCAAGAACAGGGGGATCTGAACATGTTGCTGTACGGGGGCCACGGCGAGATCGACCGTCTCATCGTCGCGCCGACGACCGTCGCGGAGTGTTTCTGGAAGACTGTAGAGGCGTTCAACCTCGCCGAGCGGTACCAGATGCCGGTGTTTCTGGTGGCGGATCTCTCGCTCGCGGTGACCGAGCAGACGTTCACCCCCGACACGTTCGACATGGACGAGGTCGAGATCGACCGCGGGAAACTCGTCGACGACGACGAGATGAGTGCGTGGGTCGACGAACAGGACCGGTTTCAGCCCCACGTTCCGACGACCGACGGTATCAGCCCGCGGACGCTTCCGGGCACCGACGGCGGCGCTCACATGACGACCGGGCTGGAACACGACTCGCTCGGCCGGCGTACCGAGGACACCGAGGTGCGTGTCGACCAGGTCGACAAGCGAAAACAAAAGGTCGAGACGGCGATTGAACGCGAGGCGTGGGCGGCCCGCGAGTTCGGTGATCCCGACGCGGACACGCTGCTGGTCTCCTGGGGGTCAAACGAGGGGGCGATCCGCGAGGCGATGGAGCTACTGGCCGGCGACGGGGTCGACGTTCGCTTTCTGTCGGTGCCGTACCTGTTCCCCCGGCCGGAGCTCTCCGAGGCGGTCGACCGGGCAGAGCTGACAATTGTCGTGGAGTGCAACGCACAGGGGCAGTTCGCCGACCTGCTCGAACGGGACGTGTTCGAGCGGGTCGAGCGCATCAACAAGTACAACGGCGTCCGGTTCAAAGCAGAGGAGCTAGCAACGGCGATAACGGACCTGGTGCGACCACAGGAGGCAACACAATGAGCTCAGACGTTCGATTCATCGATTTCAAGTCAGACAAGCAACCGACCTGGTGTCCCGGCTGTGGTGACTTCGGGACGATGAACGGGATGATGAAAGGACTCGCGGAGACGGGTAACCACCCCGATAACACGTTTATCGTCGCGGGAATCGGCTGCTCGGGAAAGATCGGTACGTACATGCACTCGTACGCGCTCCACGGTGTGCACGGACGTGCGCTGCCGGTCGGTATCGGTGTGAAACTCGCGAACCCCGACTTGGAGGTGATGGTCGCCGGCGGTGACGGCGACGGCTACTCCATCGGGGCGGGCCACTTCGTGCACGCCGTGCGCCGCAACGTCGATATGTCCTACGTCGTGATGGACAACCGCATCTACGGGCTGACAAAAGGTCAGGCCTCTCCGACCTCCCGCGAGGACTTCGAGACCGCCACCACACCCGATGGCACGAACCAGACACCGGTTAACCCGCTCGCACTCGCGCTGTCTGCCGGTGCGACGTTTATCGGCCAGACGTTCTCCTCGGACTCCCGGCGACACACCGAGGTGGTGCGAAAGGCAATCGAACACGACGGGTTCGGGTTCGTCAACGTCTACTCCCCCTGCGTGACGTTCAACGACGTCGACACGTACGACTACTTCCGGGGTAGTATCGTCGACCTGGGCGAGACCGACCACGACCCCGCGGACCGCGACGCCGCCATGGACAAGATAATGGAGGGCGATACCGAGTACACCGGTATCATCTACCAGGACCCCGACAGCGTCCCCTACGAGCGACGTGAGGGGATCGAGGGGAGCATGGCCGACATCCCCGACGGCGCACCGGACGACGCGATGGACCTCGTCCGGGAGTTCTACTGACACCGGCGACGTCGACACCGTCGAGACTGCAGGGTACGTCGTCGAGGTGACCGCCGTCGACGGAACCCGGATATCGACTGCGGGTCCGCGACCCGGAGCGTCGGTGGCCGGGTCCACCACCCACAGCGTTACAACCGACCGCCGAGTACCGGCTGTATGCCGGACGTTCCCCCTGCGTTTCACGACCTCTTCGAGCAGGCGACGTTTGCACACGTCGTGACGATGTTTCCGAACGGAATGCCACACGCCTCACCGGTCTGGGTCGACTACGACGCCGCTGACAACCGCGTGCTGGTGAACACCGAGCGCCACCGTCAGAAGGCCCGCAACGTCGAGCGCAACCCCGCTGTCGCCGTGAGCATGGTCGACCCCGAGGACCCGTACCGGTACCTCTCGGTCTCCGGCGAGGTGGCAGAGATGACCACCGAGGGTGCCCGTGAACACATCGAGAAACTCGCACAGCGGTACGTCGGCGGCGAGTACCCGAGCGAGATTGTCAGCGAACGGGTGTTGCTCCGGATCCGACCCGAGCGGGTGTTCACCAGCGGCACGAACGAGTAACCGCCCGACCGTACCCGTTCCCGGCGGGGTCGGGCACTCACTCGGACTCCGGGCTCTCGGTCCCGCCGGGCTGTCGGTCACCCGGTGGGAGCCTGACCCGCAGCCAGCGCAGCGGAACCCCCGCGAGCGTAACCAGCATCCCGGTGACGGCGAGTGTCGACACCGTGACTGTCGTTCCGTCGACGGCCACCGCCGCCGCCACCTCGTCGGGGAGCGCCGAGAGCAAGCGGAGTCTGCCGACCCGCTCGCGGGTCACCAGACCGAACAACACGCTCACGAGCGCAGCAGCGAGAGCCGGCTCCCAGAGCCCCGGGTGGAGCCGGTCGCCCCGTTCGTAGCGGTCACGCCAGAGCGCGATGCTGGTTCCGAGCGCGACGAGGAGAGTCCCGCTCACGACACCGAGCGCGAACAGCCCGGTCAAGAGCCCGTCGACCGCCGTCACCCAGTCGGTGTCGGCCGTGTCGAACCAGACAGGCTCCGACAGGTCACCGCGTACTGCGTCGGTGACGCCCAGCCACGGCTCGACCCCGGTCTGTCCGGCCGCGAGCACCAGCCCGAGCACGACACAGAGGGTGAGCCCGCCGCGCCGCCGGTAGCGCCGAGCCGTCGCCGTGGTGAACCGGCCGTGGTCGCGGTCGGCGAGAAACTGCCCGCGCGGGAGCCGCGACTCTGTGCGGGCACAACTGCACGCGGTGTACCCGACGGTGGCGGCGAGCCCGACGGCGTAGAGCAGGCGTGGTGTCGCCGCGGGCGTCGACGCCGCGACCCCGGATCTGTCGAGCACCGACGGCAGAACTGTGAGTACGCCCGCGACCAACAGCGGAGTCCCGAGACCGACCGCTATCCGGGTGCGCCAGGACCGGGCCCACCGGCCCGCAACCAGTTGGAGCGAGCGACTCGCCGGCGTGCCGTTCCGGGTCACGAGCCGGTAGACGCCCCCGCTACCGGGCGACCTGCCGTCGTCACCGGGTGACCCGTCGTGGCCGTTACCGGGCGACCTGCCGTCGTCGTCACCGGGTGACCCGTCGGCTGTCGGTGTAACCGCCGTCGCGGTGTCGGTCACGAGCGGGTCCCCCCGCCGGTGAGCCTCGCCGCGGGCCGACCGCTGTACCCGACCGCTCCGGTCGGACCCTGTCTCCGGCTTGGGGCGCGGCTCGGGTGCCGTCGAGCCGCCCGTGTCGGTGCCGGTGACCGGCTCTCCGAGTCGCTCGGACTGCCGGCAGAACTCCTCGTGGCCGAGTTCGTCGTAGGCTCGACGGTGCTCGGCGCTGGTGAGTACGTCACGGGCGGCCAGGAGTCGTCGAAAGCGCCGCTCGGCCTCTTTCTCCGGGCGGTCACTCGCGTCCGGGTGGTGACGTTTCGCCATCTCCCGGTAGGCCCGCTCTATCTCCCCGCCCGTCGCATCCCCGGACACACCGAGCAGGTCGTAGTAACTCTCGACGGCGCGTGCGCCGTCCTCGGAGTCCACACTACCCGTTTCCTCCTCGCCACCCTCGCGTTCGCGGTCCCCGTCACCCCCACCGGCAGACTGACCCCGACCGCCGTCTTCCGGCACGGCAGTCCTGGCTCGTTTCTGGCCGTTGTTACCGGTCTCGCGGCCGGTGTCTCCCGACTCGTCGGTCCCCATCTGTCGTGTCGGTGTGTTGTTCAGCTTGACAGTAAAGTCTGCGGGTGGGTTCGGCCCTCCGTCGCGCCCGGAGTCTGCACGAGCACCCGGCCGGGTGGTCGTCGGCTCGGTCAGAGCGGCCGTCCGTCCGGTTTCTTTGCCCCCTCGGAATCGTGGACCACGACGCCGGCTTCGGTGCTCTCCGGAGGAACCGGCTCGTACGCGTCACGGACACCGATTGCCTCCTCGAGCTCCCTGACTGCTCGCGTCTTCAGCCCCGCCGCCAACTCCTCGGCCGCCTCGCGGTCCATCTCCCGCCCGAGCCCCTCACACTCGTGGGCGCGGACGAGCCCCTCACTGTCGACCGCCTCGCCCATCGGCTGGCTCGTCCCGCCCAGCGCGACGCTGAACGGGTAGGTCCGGCAGATGAGTGGCCGGTCACCGTAGACGGTACAGCCACCGCCGGTCCCGTCGTCCCGGTAGAACGTACAGTCCCCGCAGCTGTCGGTCTGGAGCGCCCACTCGAACGTCTCCCCGGTCTGCCCGTCCGGCCCGTCCTCGAGCCCGTACGGGACCGGTCGGGCGACGTCGCGCCAGTCGTAGGGTTCCCCGGCCTGTAGCTCCCGCACCTCGTCCGGAAACACCGTCGCCGTGTGTGGCTGCCGGGTGTCCGTGCCGGTCACGCCCTCGGCGTCCCCCGCAGTCTCACCGGACACACTCTCGCCGGACGCGGTCTCGCTCTCACAGCCGGTGTCGGCCGCCCGGCAGCAGGCCCCGCAGTCGGTACACTCGAATCCGATAGCCTCGATCGCGTCTGCCAGTGCGGTTACGTCGAGTGCCCTGGCACGCTCGAGGTCGGCCTCCAGACTGTTCACACCTATCGTTTGGACCCCCGAGGCAAAAACACCCGTATCGGCTGTCCCGTGTGAACGCCGTGTCAACCGCCCGTTGGCTGCTCACATCTCCGACCAGGCAGCCATCGCCGTCGGCGTGTCGGTGAGGTTACCGATCCAGCGGACGGCGATTATCTTCTTGAGTGTCCGTGCGAGGACCCCACTGAACGTTGACACGAACGGGACGATGTACACGTCGTGTGCAACGGCGTCGTCACCGACCGAGACGACTGTTCCCTTCTCGCTGTAGTGCCACTCCTCGA
>JAQCNM010000179.1 GCA_028275025.1 Halovenus sp. | reverse complement strand
GTGTTCTCCGGGGCGTGTGGCCCGCCGCGACCGTTCCGTCTCCACGGATTTTTCTCCGGCCCGCGGCAAACACTGGTGATGGCCGTCGAGCACGAGGACAACCCGTACATCCGCGACCCGGATACCGAGTTCGAGCCGGTGGCGTCACTGTCCGAGACCGAGGCCCGCGAGCAGACAGCAGAGCTCCGCGAGGCTATCCGGTATCACGACCACCGCTACTACGTGCAGGCAGACCCGGTCGTCGGTGACCGGACCTACGACACACTGTTCACCCGTCTGGAGACACTCGAAGCGACGTTCGACCTCGACCGCACGAACAGTCCGACACGGCGGGTCGGCGGTGAACCGGTCGAGGAACTGTCGACAGTCGAGCACGTGGCTCCGATGCGCTCACTCGAGCAAACTGTCGAGGCCGCGGACGTCCGCGAGTTCGACCGACGCGTTCGCGAGCAACTGGCGGAGACGGGGTACAACGGCCCGGTCGAGTACTTCTGTGAGCCGAAGTTCGACGGGCTCTCGCTGGAGGTGGTCTACGAGGACGGTGTCTACCAGCGTGCGGCCACCCGGGGTGACGGCGAGCGCGGTGACGACGTGACCGAACAGGTCCGCACCGTTCCGTCGGTGCCGGCGCGACTCCGGGGTGACTACCCCGACCGGCTCGCCGTGCGCGGCGAGGTGTACATGCCACGGGAGCCGTTTCAGGCGTACAACCGCGAGCGGGTCGAGCGCGGCGAGGAGCCGTTCGCCAACCCCCGCAACGCCGCCGCCGGCACACTCAGACAGCTCGACCCGTCGGTCGTCGCCGAGCGCCCGCTGGCGGTGTTTTTCTTTTCCGTGCTCGACGCGAGCAGTGAGTTCGACACCCAGGCGGAGGTCTACGAGCGCCTCCCCGAATGGGGGTTGCGCGTGACCGACCTCGTCGAGCGGGTCGACGATATCGAGGCGGCACTGAACTACCGTGACCGACTGATGGCCCGCCGCGACGACCTGGAGTTCGAGATCGACGGTGTCGTTATTACACTAAACAGCCGGGCCGCCTGTGACCGGTTGGGGTACACCGCCCGTGCCCCCCGGTGGGCGTTTGCCTACAAGTTCCCGGCCCGTAGCGAACACACGACCGTCCGGGATATCGTGGTACAGGTCGGGCGGACCGGCCGGCTGACACCGGTCGCCCTGCTCGACCCCGTCGAGGTTGGTGGGGTCACGGTCTCGCGTGCCAGCCTCCACAACCCCGAGGAGATCGAGCGGCTGGAAGTTGCCGTCGGTGACGAGGTTCGGGTGAAGCGTGCCGGGGACGTCATCCCCGACGTCACGGAGGTGGTGAACACACACACCGAGGGGCGGTTCGAGTTCCCCGAGCGGTGTCCGGTCTGTGAGACGCCGGTCGAACGGGACGGCCCGCTGGCGTTCTGCCCGGCGGGGCTCGGCTGTTCGGCCCAGCGCGAGGCCGCTGTCGAGCACTACGCCAGCCGCGACGCACTCGACATCGAGGGGCTGGGTGAGAAGCGCATCGACCAGTTGCTCGACGCCGGTCTCGTCGCGGAGCCTGCGGACCTCTACGAGCTGTCGGTGTTCGACCTGACGACACTGGAGGGGTGGGGCCAGCGCAGCGCGGCGAACCTACTAGAGGAGCTCGAAGACACAACGGAGCCAACGCTGCCGGCGTTTCTCGTCGGACTCGGCATCCCCGAGGTTGGACCAACAACGGCCCGGGCACTGGCTCGGGAGTTTGGCAGCTTCGAGGCGATCCGCGAGGCCGACACCGACGAACTCCAGACGGTGTCGGACGTCGGGCCGGTCGTCGCGGCCGCAATCCGCGGGTTCTTCGAGACCGAGCAGAACCGAGCCGCGGTCGACCGGTTGCTGACACACGTCGACCCGCAACCGGTCGAGACCGGCCGGGACGACGCACTCGCCGGCGAGACGTTCGTGTTCACCGGTGCCCTCGACGCGTTCACCCGGAGCGAGGCACAGAGTCTCGTCGAGGAGGCGGGCGGGACCGCCACGGGCAGCGTCTCCGGCAACACCGACTACCTGGTCGTCGGCGACGACCCCGGCCGGCGAAAGCGCGACGCCGCCGACGAACACGACGTCGACAGCCTCTCCGAGGCGGCGTTTCTCGACCTGCTCGACGAGCGCGGTGTCGACATCTGAGTACTCGAAGACTTATATCGCCGACTGTCTAACCGGCGTGTATGACCGCAGTATCGCCCGAGGAGCCGCCGTTGTCCGGACAGCGCCGATGACCGCAGTCGACGACCTCTGGTATCTCGCCGACGAAGCCGCCAAGCAGGCCGCTCAGACCTACGACGACCTGTCGGCGAGATACGACGACGTGGTACAGTTCGAGACGACAAAACAGGTCTCGCGCCGACGGTTCCGGACCGTCACAGAACGCATTCACGAGAACGGTGCCCCGTACGGGGCTCACACGCTCACGGCACGGAACGACGGTGCGTTGTTGCTGGTGCGTCACGAGGCAGTCGGGCTCTGGGTGTTGCCGGGCGGTGAGACCGACGGGAACGAGTCGTTCCGGGCCGCCGCCGAACGGGAACTCGGGGAGGAAGCCGGACTGTCTGCCGACTACCGCGGGTTGGGGATGCTCGGTCGGGTCACCTTCCACGCTGACGGCCACTCGACCTGGGGGGTGTTACCGCTGTTCGAGGCCCGCGCCGACGCGGTGACACCGACCGTTGAGGACCCGGACGGCGAGATAACCGACGCCGCGTGGTTCGACGAACTCCCGCCGGACACGCGGGACCGCGAGCAGTTGCGCATCTGGCGCAGCCACCGTTTCTGAGTATCCGGGGTAGTCAGCCAGCCACGACAGCGGGAGAACCCACGGGGTCCAAGAACGGCTACACGTCGTCGGGTCCCTGAGAGACACCCTGTTGCCCGTCGGCACGCAGTCGTCGGACGACCGCACGACCGTTGCCGGCCTGGTAGCCAAACAACACCCGCTCACCGTACGCCGCGGCAACCTCGGCGGCGTCGGCCAGATTGTCGAGGTCGATGTCGATGGCGTAGAGTTCGACACTGAACGGGGCTGAGAGACGGTCGCGGAACCCGCTGGCGATTGTCTCGACCCAGTAGGTCGTCGTGTAGCCCATGTCGTACACCGGGACGACGAACTCGTCGACGTGGGCGGCCAGCGCGTCGACGTCGATACCGCTCCGGCGCTCCAGGTGTCCGGGATAGGGGTCGGGGTACAGTGTCAGGTAGAGCCGACCCGGCACCAGGTCGCGCGCCTCGGCGACGAACTCGGTGATGACCTCGGTGCGCCAGTCCAGCCGGTCGTCGTGCCCGCTGGCCTCGAACAGCCGGGTACAGCGGTCACAGTGGCAGTACTCCCCTCGGGGAAAGCCGACATCGTCGAGTCGAACGTCCTCGTTTGCCGCGGCGGCGTCCGCGACCATCTCGAGGATGCCGTCACGGTAGGTCTCGTTTGTTGGACAGACGTAGTCCCAGTCGAAGTAACGCCGCTCGCGAGTGGCCCGCTCGCCGGTGTCGTCGACCGGTGCCAGGTCCGGGTCGCCCTCGACGGCGGCGTTGTCCCCGAAACACGAGACCATGTTGACCCCGTTCTCGACCGGTGTCGTCGCGCGGCCAGTGACGTCTTTCATCTCGAAAAACGCCGTGTCGAACTCCGACCAGGCCAGCTCTGACTCGTTTCGCGTCACCACACCGTACATACTGGTACCAACGGCTGGAGCCACCTGAGTGCTCGGTGACCCCCGAGGACAGTCTGTCGAGTCACTCCCGGAGGAAAACCGTGTACACTACCGCGACGGCCACCAGTGCGGCGGCGAGTTTTGCTTTTGTGGACATCGTTTGTGTTCACGGAACACGGTCTTTTAGTACTTCCGGAGAACCTGTCAGACGTACACATAGCAACGTGAGTCGGGTCCCAGCAGGTGACACGGCTGCTCGCAGGGGGTAGTGTCAGCATGGCTGTGGCCCCGATACACCGCCGGTTCCCGACGCGGTCCGTGTCGTGACTCCGAAGGGTAACCGTTTTACTCGCCCTGCCCAACTGTAACACGAGGGCCGGTAGCTCAGTCTGGCAGAGCGACGGGCTCTTAACCCGTCGGTCGCGTGTTCAAATCGCGCCCGGCCCGTATCCTGTTGTTTCCCGAGCTACCCGACAACTGCATGACTGATCTCGTCGGAGCCGTGGGTCCGCTCGATGGCCGAATTTGACTCGACCGACTCGTAGTTCGTCACGGTACACCAGACCAGTGGCCACCTGACCGCCACGACCACGGGTCGGTGTGGACCCCGATACCGGTGGTGTTAAACGGCTCAGTAACCTCTAGTATACAACTATGTCCGAGAGCAAACAACCACCAGTAGAGGCGGCGATGACGACGGTCAGCGGTGTGCAGTTCACACCCTACGACCCGAATCCGGGTGACGTCCGGCTGGAGGATATCGCTCACGGACTGGGGAATCTCTGTCGTGCCTCGGGTCAGGCACAGTTTTTCTACAGCGTCGGGCTGCACTCGATCTACGTGAGCCAGGACCTGGCCGCACGCGGGGAGTCCCGTCGGCGACAGCTGATGGGACTCCTGCACGACGCACAGGAGGCGTACATCAGTGACCTCATCTCGCCTGTCAAGGCCCACCTGGAGGAGTACAAGCGCCTCGAGGCAGGTGTCGAGGCAGTTGTCTGGGAGGCGTTCGATCTTCAACCGACGGCCGAGGACCTCGCCGCAGTAAAGAACTCGGACAGACGCCTCTGCCGGCACGAACTGGGGGTCGTACTGCCCGACGCCCCGGAGGGACAGCCAAACACCGACGTAGCCTACGACCTCTGGGCCGGGCACAACCGGGACGTCGCGTCGTGGTTCGTGCGCCGGGCGGAGCAGCTCGTGGCCGCGACAAACGCGACACTGCCACAGTAGTCCATCGCAGGTCAGACCGTGTGAGTCGAAGCGAACCCCCAGCCTGGCAAAACGTTTTTTATGTTGTTCCCACAAACAGTCGTAATCAAAAACTCATCCCAGCCGTAGGGAGCGCAGACCACCCGCTCGAGCTATGTCCTCCAGTACAGATTCGGAATCGACGAGCGGTGACAGGGAGACGGCCGTCGCGACGGCGGACAGTATCAGGTTCGAGGAGGTCAGCCTGACAGGCGGTGAGCGGCGGTGGCTGTCGTTTCTCCAGCCGGTCTGTGCCGGGCTGACCTTCCTGTTGCTCGTCGGGGTCGGTGTGTTCGCGGTGTATCAAGAGCAGGAGGTTATCACCCTGGCCGGCAGGAATTTGGAGGCTATCACCTGGATGTACGTCGTCGCCATCCTGTTCGTCGGGGTCGTGTTCCTGCCAAAGCTCGTCGGCTCACCGGGGCGGGTCCGCCGACTGCTCGGTCGGCTCAGAGGTCGTCCGCTCGTCGCGGTCGGCGGGCTGTACGCGCTCGTGTTGTTTCTCGTGGCCACACTGTACCCCGTGTTCGCCTCCGAACCGACGTTCGACGTGCTCGACTCGTTGCAGCCGCCGGTCTGGTCGTCCGTCTCGGAGACGTTTCCCCCGCAGTGTGTCGGGCCGGTCGAGAACGGCCAGTGTCAGGGAACACTCGAACACCCACTCGGGACGAACGGCGAGGGACAGGACCAGCTCACGATTGGGCTGCTCGGGCTGAACACCAGCATCCGGGTCGCACTGACGGCCTCGGTGCTCTCGGTCACGCTCGGTGTCGTCGTCGGGACGGTCGCCGGCTACCGCGGCGGCCGCATCGACGAGTTTCTGATGCGTTACGTCGACATCCAGCGAGCACTGCCGGCGTTTTTCGCCTACATGCTCCTGACGCTCGTCTTCGGTGTGAGCTACCGGCTGCTAATCCTGGTGTTCGGGCTGCTCTCCTGGGGCGGCATCGCCCGCCTCGTCAGGAGCGAGGTTGCACAGCTACGGACCACACCGTACATAAACGCAGCAGAGCTCTCCGGCGCAGACTCGGCGTTCGTGCTGTTACGCCACATCGTCCCGAACGCCGCAAACACCATCGTCACGGCGGCGTCACTGCTGTTTGCGAAGTTCGTCGTCTACGAGGCGGCGCTCGCCTTTCTCTCGTTGACCGACCCGCAGTTTATCTCGCTGGGTAATCAACTCCGTGCCGCCATCGGTGGCAGGGCCGCCACCTTCGACGGGGCGTCGCGACCGCTTTTCGACTTCTGGTTCGTTCCCTGGGTGGTGTACGTGCCCGCCGGTATTATCTGTTCGTTTCTGCTGACTGTCAGCACGCTCGGCGACGGACTGCGGGACGTTATCGACCCGCGCGAGCGGTGACAGACTCCGGACGAGTCGCTCAGCCGTCGTCGAGCCGCGGGTCGAGTGTCACCGCGATTATATCCTCCAGCAGGCTGGCGAAGATGAGTGTCAGCGCCACCAGAAAGGTGACGTTCAACACCACCGGCGCGTCGTTGAAGTTGAGCGCGTTCCACGTGATAAATCCGAGACCGGGGATGCGAAGCACCGCCTCGATAACGAACACCGAGACGAGCAACAGGCCGGCGACCTCCGCGACGAACAGCGACGTGAGCGGGACGATTGCGGCCCTGAGCACGTGTCTGGCGACCCCGAGCGGGCCGAGCCCCTTTGCGTGGAGCATCCGCGTGAACTCGGCGGCGAGGTACTCGCTGCTCTGTGCACGAACCTGGCGGAGTTGGACCGCGGCGACGTGTGTACTGAGGATAGCTACCGCCACCCCGATCCAGAACACGTTCGACCCCGAGAGGATGACCTCGTTGAGCGCGTACCCCTCGTCGCCCGGACTGAAGCTACGCTTCTCGAGATACCGGCCGAGCGTCGCCGCAACGAGGAAGTTGGGGACCGCCAGCACGAGGTACGTACCCGTTCGGACGGAGCCATCGAGCAACCCGCCCTCGCGGGCGGCAGCGACGTAGCCAAACAGCGTCGCGAGCGCCGTGCCGAGAACGACCGACGGGACGAGATACGCCGCCGTGATCTTTCCTCGCTCGACGACCAGGTCGGTGACCGGTTCGCCGTAGCGTAGCGACTCCCCCCAGTCGAGTGTCACGAGCGACGCCAGCCAGTCCAGATACTGGACGTAGAGCGGGTCGCTCTCGTCCCAGAACTCGGCCTCTGCGTCCGGGAACGGGGGGGACTCGGCCCCGCCGAGGGTGTCGGTGAGGTCACCGATCGACGTCGCAAC
>JAQCNM010000178.1 GCA_028275025.1 Halovenus sp. | reverse complement strand
CGCGCTACGACCGGGGGCCACTCGGTAGTTGCGGCGTCTACGACCGCGTGATTTCCCGAACAGTCGGCTCTCGGGGTCGCGTGACGACCCCGGTCTCTCCGTCTTCAGGCCCCGTCGACGAACTCCGTGACGGCCTCGACCCGGTCGAGACCCTGTTTGTCGGCGACCAGCGGGACCTCCCGGACGGGAAGCTCGAACCGGTCGCGGGCCTCCGCGAGCAGTTTCAGTTGCTCCTGGTACCGCGGCCAGCAGGTCGGACAGTCCTCCGAGGCGTCCTGCAGGAGCTTGTTCACGAGAACACCGTCGACAGCAATCTCGTTGGACTCGAGTTCGGCGAGCAGCCGGTCTGTCTCCTCGAGTGACATTCGCTCGGCCAGCGTGACCGCCCGGAAGGTGGTCCGGTCGTCGTCGCGGAGACGCTCGCCGACCTCCTCTGTGAGCTGCTCCAGTTGGTCGGCCTGGTCGCCGTACGACGGCGAGTCGTCACCCCGGCCGAGCAGGCTCCCGACCGTACTGGTGACGGAACTGAACTGGTCGCGTAGGGCGAGCACCCGTCCGAGTGTCGTGTTCATCACGTCCGGCAACTGGAGGAGCCGCAGGGTGTGGCCCGTCGGGGCGGTGTCGAACACGACCACCTCCCAGTTCGGGTGGTCGTTGTACTCGGCGAACAGGTCGAGCACCGCAACCTCGTCGGCCCCGGGAACGAGCCCCTCCTCGGAGACGGCCCCGACGTCGTCCGAGGAGAGGTCGACACCGAGTGACTGCACGTCCGACAGCAGTTTCTCGAACGTGTTGCCGTACCGCTCCTGAAACCGCTCGCGGGGGTCTATCTCCAGGGCGAACAGGTTTGCTTCGTCGGTCACCCGGGTCGGTGTCTCGCGGACCGGGCACTCGTAGGCGTCGCCGATGCTGTGTGCCGGGTCCGTGCTGACGACGAGTGTTCGTGCCCCCTCGCGGGCGCTGACGAGACCGGCAGCCGCAGCCAGGGTCGTCTTGCCGACACCGCCTTTCCCGCCGAACAGAACGAACTCTGTCACAACTCTACGTTGGGGGTGGCCGGTGATAATCTCCGGGGTCGGCCGTCGACCTCTCTCCGGGGTCGGTTGTCTCGGCTCCGCGGGGTTCGGCGGCTGTCACCGACGGTGTCCTCCGACTGTGGTCACCGGTCGACGAGTCGGCCGAGCAGCCCGCCGGGGAGACCGGCACGGACGATACGGTCGAACAGGCGGGTGGGCACCACCGCGGCCAGTCGGGGGAGCCAGCGTGCGCGCCCTCCGACCCGGTACCGTGCCCGCGGGCTGTCGGCCGTGGTTGCCGTGAGAACGGACGCGGCGACCTGCTCGGGGGTGACACTCTGGGGGCTGTACCCCCGGAACCGCTCGTGTGTCTCCGCGTACGCGCCGTCGTCGTCGGCCCCGCGGGCCGCACTCTCGTTCAGCCCCGTCCGGGTGGGGCCGGGTTCGACGAGTGTCACGTCGACCCCGCGGGGCTCGACCTCGCGGCGCAGGCTGTCCGTGTAGCCGTGGAGACCGGCCTTCGCGGTGCTGTAGGCGCCGTGGAACGGCAGCGCCACACTCCCGGTGCTCGAACCGACGACCACCACCCGGCCCTGCCGGCGCCGGAGGGTGGGCAGAACCGCGTGGACCACCGTGTGCACAGCGACGAGATTGGATTCGAGGTGACGGCGGAACGTCTCCGGCGAGCACTCCTCTATTGCGCTCACCTCGTACCAACCTGCGGCGGTCACGAGCGCGTCGACCGGCTGTCCGGCGAGCAGGTCTCGCACCGCTTCCCCGTTGGTCAGGTCGAGCACGTGGGTTTCGACACCGTCGAGCACTGCCGCTCGCCGGTCTATCCCGACGACTGTGTGCCCCTGTTCGACGAGTCGGCGTGCGACGCGGCGGCCGATGCCGCCTGCTGCTCCGGTGAGGACGACACGCATGTCCTTTCTTTCCTGACCGGACGCTTGTGTGTTATCCTCCGCGGTCACGTGACAGTGCCAGACCGTCTCGATACTGACCCGTCGCCCACTGGGAGCGTCGCCAGTCTGGTTACCGCCTGACCGTCCAGCCCCTGTCGTCGCGCTCGACACTCCCGTCGAACAGGGTCTGGAGTGTCGCGATCGTCTGCTCGTCGTGAGCAGCGGGGTCGAACCGGTAGTAACAGCGGGCCCCGGCGTTGCGCACACGGCCGGTCAGCACGTGGAGAAACCGGAACACGCGCTGTACGTCTGTGTGTCCCAGCAGTTCTGTCACCGACTCGAAACACACCACCACCTCCGTGTCGACACCAGCGGTGTCGGCCAACCCGGAGAGGCGGGTGCTCAACTCGATACCGGTTCCGGTGAGATCGCCCGGACTCTCGACACGGGTGACCTCCCAACCCGGGCTCTCGAACCCCGTCTCGGGCTGACCCACGGTCACGATACCGCCCGTCGCCGGCAGGTCACCGACCTGCGTCTCCCACGCATCGACCACCGCCGCCGGCTGACGCGTGTAGCTGACCACAAGCACCTGTCTCTCCTGCGGGTGCGCCTCCGCCAGCGGCTCGAAACACGGTATCCGGTCATCCTCGTCCGGGGCGAACAGCATGACATTCGACGTCTCTGTGAGGTCTGGAAACCCTGACCCCGCCTGCGCACCCTCCTTCATACTATCCCGTAGGGTGGGCCGGTGAATAAGCACACCGATTACCCACACGGTAGTACCAGCTCGATATATCACAGCGTGTCTGCCGACACCCCTCTCGGTGGCTGTCCCGTGACTGGGCTCCGGTGGTGTCTAACCGTAACCCATTTAGCTGGATGTCGTGTACCGGTATGTGAGTCCTGGTAGGGTAGTGGACTATCCTCTTGGCTTGCGGAGCCAGGGACCGGAGTTCAAATCTCCGTCAGGACGTTAGCACTCTCCACCGACGCTGATTTTCTCTATGTGCGTACATACCTCTTCGAGGATGTGAACGGATCCGCGAGCGTCTCTCAACTACCGACCAACCCCAGCAGTGAGACACTCCCACTCGACAGTGTCTCGAGTGGTCGGAAAACGGGAAATCCGGCGAACCTCGCTGTTCACTATCGATTGCCTCGGTCTCCGAACTGCCAAGAGCCTCTAACGCGGTTGCAGACAG